>JBFHCO010000038.1:0-14003 GCA_041585205.1 Candidatus Omnitrophota bacterium
GGTCACAGGTCACGATGGACAAGGCATTCTTGAAAGCTTATGTCGATTTGCTGATTCAAACCTGCCACAAACGCGGGATTCATGCCATGGGAGGCATGGCCGCTCAGATTCCGATCAAAAACGATGAAGCGGCAAACAAAGCGGCGCTTGAAAAAGTTCGGATGGATAAGCTGCGGGAGGTCGAAGCCGGTCATGACGGCACTTGGGTTGCCCATCCGGGACTCGTGCATTTGGCTCAGGAAGTTTTCAATGAACACATGAAAGGTGCGCATCAGCTGCATGTGCTCAGAAGTGATGTCATGATCGGCGCCTTGGACTTGCTTCAAGTCCCTCAAGGCAGCATCACGGAGAAGGGCCTGCGCACGAATATCAATGTCGGTATTCTGTATCTTGAGGCGTGGCTGCGTGGATCCGGATGCGTACCGCTTTATCATTTGATGGAAGACGCCGCCACGGCTGAAATTTCACGCACGCAAGTTTGGCAATGGGTGCGCCATGAGGCCCAAACCGAGGAAGGGCATACGGTTTCAGCCAAACTCGTCAAAACCCTCATGGACGACGAGTTGAATAAAATCCGGGACGCTGTAGGGGCCGCTACATTTGATCGGGGACGCTTCCGGCAAGCCGCAGAAATTTTTTATGACATGAGCACGCGCAGGGATTGTCCCGAATTTTTGACGCTGGTTGCATACGATTTGCTGGATTCATAAATACCAATAAGGAGAGCTGACATGGAAAAATCAAAATTTGTCGAACGATTGCATCAAGAATGGAATACGTTACCCCGCTGGAAAGGCATTAAAAGACCCTATACGCCCGATGATGTGCAGCGGTTGCGCGGCACAATTCATCGCGAACATTCTCTGGCCCGCATGGGTGCAAATCGGCTCTGGAAGTTGCTTCAAGAGGAGGATTATATTCATGTCTTAAGCGCCGTCACGGGAAATCAAGCCATTCAGGAAGTGCGCGCGGGTTTGAAAGCCATTTATGTGAGCGGATGGCAGGTAGCCGCAGATATGAACAACTCTCTTCGAATGTATCCGGATCAAAGTTTATATCCTTCCGACAGCGTCACTTATCTCATTAAACGGATTAACAATTCGCTGATCCGGGCTGATCAAATTCATCACCTAAAAAATGATCACAAAATTCACTGGCTCGCGCCGCTTGTCGCGGATGCTGAGGCCGGATTCGGAGGCGCCCTGCACGCGTTTGAAATCATGAAGGAAATGATCGAAGAAGGCACGGCGGGCGTCCATTTCGAAGACCAGCTTGCATCGGTAAAAAAATGCGGGCATCTCGGCGGAAAAGTCCTCGTGCCGACACGAGAATTTATCACAAAACTTGTGGCGGCGCGTCTTGCAGCGGATGTCTCGGACATTGACACGATCTTAATTGCGAGAACGGATGCTTACAGCGCTTCACTGCTGACGAATGATATCGACCCCTACGATCGTGAATTCGTGTTCGGTGAGCGCACGCATGAAGGCTTCTGGCAGGTAAAAATGGGCCTTGAACAAGCGATCGCGCGCGGCTTGGCCTACGCGCCCTATGCGGACCTCTTATGGTTTGAAACATCCAAACCGGATCTTGAAGAGGCTCAGATTTTTGCCAAAGCCATTCACAAACAATTTCCTGGAAAAATGATGGCCTATAATTGCTCTCCTTCTTTTAATTGGAAAATGCACTTGGACGGAGATACGATCGCCAAATTCCAAAAAGAATTGGGCGCCATGGGCTACAAATTCCAGTTTGTAACTCTTTCGGCATTTCATGCCTTAAATAGCAGCATGTTTAAGCTTGCCTCCGAATACCGCAACGAGGGTATGGCCGCCTATTCGAAACTTCAGGAAGAAGAGTTCGAGTTGGAAAAACACGGTTATGAGGCGATTAAGCACCAGGAATTTGTCGGCACGGGCTATTTTGACGCTGTGACGGAAATCGCCACTCAAGGCACCAGCTCCACCATGAGCATGGAAGGCTCGACAGAAGCGGAGCAATTCCACAAAAAAGATCGTCCGGCCCAAAAAAACCGAAATGATAAATCCTAATTGATGGTTGACTCCTGAAGCTTAAAAGGATAGATTTCCCCTTTCGGAGGTGTCCTTATGAAACGGTTTTTCACGTTTTTTTTATCCATCGTCCTTGGCGCGACGGTGCTCGCAGCTCCGGTGCGTGCCTGTGGCGGCGATGCCGAAAAGTCCTGCGCCCATTGCAGCTGTATGAAAAACATCCCGGCTGAATTTGCCGATAAGGCCCCCACTTCCTGCCCCGGAAGCTGCACCTGCCACCTCTCATGAGCCGTTGCCTGAGCATTCCACACGTGAAAACCGTTTGGATCCTGGTGTTATTTACACTCTGCGCGACGGCTGCTCAGGCCACGGAGCTTGAACTGCCGCTTCGGCCCGGTGATTCGGAAGAAGCCGTGCGTACCGCCTTCGGCGAGCCTTCCGACATGAAAGAAGATGATTTTTTCGGTGCGCGGGAGTATTTGTACACGAACCGGGGAATTACTGTGACAGTATGGCCGGATTACGGCGTGGACACCATTCAACTGAACGGGTCTTTCCCCGGTTTAAATGAATTGACGTATGAAGGAAACATTATCGCAGGAGTCCGCATGAGTTCATCCCGCGATGAAGTTTTGCAAGCCCTCGGAGCTGCTCATACGGTTCCGGATCCGGCACAACCTGAAACAGATTGGGAAACTTACAGCTGGATTATCGGTGATACAAAATTCACTTTTGTCTTTTGGCGTATCGACCAACTTGTATCCGGCCGATCCTTTCCGCGCGGAAGTATCTATTCCGTTTTCATCGAAAAAAATACCCCTTAAAATAGGCTTCTCGAAATGAAACGAGGTACAGCCGCCGGAAGGCGACGCATCAATCAAAGCGGGGGCAGTCCGTCCCGAAGGGACGGCAACCCTGCGCCGTAGGTAGCGGCTAATGAAGCCGCCTACGGCGCAAGCTACCAATTGCAGCATTAAATAAAAAAGCCCTTCCTAGTAGGAAGGGCTTTTTTGCTGCAATTGGTAGCGGGGGTTGGATTTGAACCAACGACCTTTGGGTTATGAGCCCAACGAGCTACCGAGCTGCTCCACCCCGCGATGTAACTCCTATCACTCGTTCGGGGCTGCTAAGACTGCCCCACGACGTATAAATATGAGATAAATACGGAAGGTTGAAGAAGGGGTGTATTCTATCGGATAGAACCCCTGAATGCAAGGGGGTGTCGGGTATTAAGCTGTTGCGTTAGAGCCGTTCTCTGCGGGAGTTTTAAGAGTCGGTTCCGTTTCAGAAGGCTGTTCTTCAGGCACGAATTTGTAGACTATTTCACCCGGCTTAACTAATCCGAGTTCCTCACGGATCACCTTTTCCAAATAAGCCACATCGTTTTTAAGCAAATCGCGTTCTTCGGTAAGTTTCGTGATCTTACCGTCGAGCGCGGCAAGTTCCGCTGAAATCCGCTCCTCCTCTTCTTTCAAGTCCCGGTATTTTGAAAGCGTCGGAAAATAAAACCAGAAAAGAAAGAATAAAACTGCTAACGTGATCCAAATGAATGTGAAATTTTTTTTCACGAACGGGTGGCGGTTAGATTTTGAGTTCCCGCGTAAACGGCTTTTTTCCCTAATTCCTCTTCAATACGAAGGAGCTGGTTATACTTGGCGATGCGATCGGTGCGCGAAGTTGAACCGGTTTTGATTTGGCCCGTTCGCAAGGCCACGGCGAGATCCGCGATCGTCGTATCTTCAGTCTCACCGCTGCGATGACTCATGACTGCGGTGTAACCATGTTTATGCGCAAGTTCCACGGCCTGGATTGTTTCTGTCAGGGTACCGATTTGATTCACTTTAATTAAAATGGAATTAGCGACACCCTTATCGATACCTTGTTTGAGACGTTTGGTATTCGTGACAAAAAGATCGTCCCCCACCAGCTGGACTCGGCTGCCAAGGCGATCCGTCAATAGCTTCCAGGCATCCCAATCATCTTCGGCAACACCGTCTTCAATCGAGAAAATGGGATATTTTTGACAAAGTTTGTCATAAAAATCGACCATGTCTGCGGCGGATTTGACAGGGCGAGCTTCGGCACGGAGCACATATTTCCCCGGATTTTTGTTGCCGCCGGTTTTATCCTGCCCGTAAAAACTCGAGCTTGCGGGATCCAAGGCGATTTTGATTTCATCTCCGGCTTTGAAACCGGCCTTTTCGATCGCTTCCATGATAACGTCCAGTGCTTCTTCGTTGCTTTTTAAGTCGGGAGCAAACCCGCCTTCATCTCCCACGGCTGTGGAAAGTTTTTTGGTGTGAAGAATTTTTTTCAAATGATGAAACACTTCGGCGCCCATCCGGAGTGCATCGCTGAAATGCTCGGCACCAAAGGGCATAATCATAAACTCCTGTAAATCGACATTGTTGTCCGCATGCACACCGCCGTTGATGATATTCATCATGGGAACCGGCAGCAAATTCGCCTGGGAACCGCCGATTGAAACATAAAGGGAAATACCTTTGGCATTAGCGACAGCACGGGCCGTCGCAAGCGAAACGCCAAGCGTTGCATTCGCACCGAGCCGGGATTTGTTCGGGGTGCCATCCAGCTGAAGCAGGGCCTGATCAATCGCTTCTTGGTTGGAAGCGTCTTTGCCTGTCAGGGCCTTTTGGATTTCGGAATTGATGTGTTGAACCGCCTTTTGCACGCCTTTACCAAGATAACGCTTCTTGTCGCCGTCGCGCAATTCCACCGCTTCGTGTTCGCCGGTTGAGGCGCCGCTTGGAACCGCCGCGCGGCCCATCAGGCCATTTTCCAGTATCACGTCCGCTTCTACGGTAGGGTTCCCGCGGGAATCCAGAATTTCACGTCCTTTAATTGATTTTATCTTTAATGAAGCCATTGAGAGTGATCCTTTCCTATTGATTGAATTCTGCGAATTATAAAGAATGCCTCACGATTTGTCCACTGCGGCACCTGCCGTCTCAACATATTACGTTTCGATGAGGCGGGAAGCAGAAGTATGGATAAAATCGTCACGGTTGGGGTTCGGCCTGGAACTCAAGAAGGCCGCTGAAATGCTGCCGACAGCGACGGCGGTTCCGGCGCCCGCAAACGCTCCGGCTCCGCCGGCCGCCGCTCCGGTCCCCGCGGCCGCGGCGGGTATGGCCGCGCTTGCGGCAATCCCTCCGACGACGCCGACGGTCGCGATGGATGCGGCAAAAATATAGACTTTCGTACTGTCGCTCACCGGTCCATCATAAGGGATTTCGCCTGATTTAATGTCCGGATCGAGCATGCGGTAATCGGGTCTCAGAAACCTTTTTTGCGGTGGGCCTAACGGATTTTCCGAATTTTCTGTGTCCGACGAAACAATGCTGACATAAGGTTCGCCCGTTTTCACATGCTCTCGCACGATGATACGCGTGCGTGTTTCCGGCATCACTTCGGTCACGGCTGCCGCCTGCATCGGCACCATCCAAAGCAGCATCAGACAGATACCCGATGATTTTTTTACGATGTTTTGGGCCATGCGCCGCTCCGAATATAATCCTGAAGAAATTGCACCACAGAAATGAGGTTATTTTCGATGGCGGCATTGAGGTTCACTTCCGGTCCGCCTTTCTTAGCGAATACCTTCTGAGCATCACTCGTTCCGGAAGATTCATAGAGACCCAGACGGTTCAACTCCGCATCAAACACGGCGGTCTGTGTGGAAAGCCATACCGCCTGGCCCTTCAAGGTCACGCGGTTACCAAGGTTATGAATCCGCACTACCGCGAGATACGGCACACCATATTGTTTCATCATATCAGGCGTAGGTTCGGTTTCGAAAAAAATAAATTCATCGAAGCCGCGTTGAAAGACCTCTACGGCCATGGGCGCGAAGGCCTCCCCCACATAAAAGATTTTAGGATCCGCGAGCTTGCCGCCTCGATCCCGGGATTGATACTGAAATGTTTCGGGCTCCAGGTACAAACCGACCCTCGCCGGGATTGGCTCTACGCGCTGATGCATGCTCACCGAGTGTAAGCCGGGTGCGTGAATCTTCCATCCAAAAAGGGCCGCGCACCCGGTAAATAGGAGAAGCCCTGAAAAGATAAGCAACCTTCCCATTGCTGACTTCATGTAAACCATTCTTGCTTCTCCCCCCTATTTTTTTGACGGAAACTTCGCTAACCTGGAGGGATTTTTGACCAAATATCTGATCGTTGGCATGCATCCGGATTTCATGCTCGTCGGATGTTGGAATCTGCGTCCTTGTAAATAGATGACTAAGACTAGGCGTATAATACCCAACAGCGGGCGATCAAGGAAATGAAAATAGACAGGGTGAGGAAAACACGCGCCGGAATCGGATGACTCAGCAGCCATCCTATCAATCCCCCGAAAATCATCCAAAACGCGACTATAAAACCGGATTCGAGGGGTGCGGCGTTAATGTCAAGAAGAGAGCTGAAATGATGGCTGAAAAGATTCGCATAATGCTCAATGGTGCTCCATGGTTTTTGCCAAACGGTTTTTAACCACGCGGGTAAAATCACCGCGACCGCCAAAAGAAATCCACTCATGATACCCGCGGAGCAAATCATGAGTTTCCGGATCTTGGATGATTTAATCAAGACATCATATTTTGAAAATACGCTGATGCCCCCGAATCCCAACACAAAAAGAAAAAAAATATGCGGCCAAAAAATAAGCGCGTAAAGCAGTGACCAGGGATTGAATAAGTAACCAAAAAACTCGATACCGCTCTGCCGAACCGCAGCCATCCCGAAAGCAAATACCACCCAGCTTACGAGATAGGAAAATCCGGTCAGTATCGCCCCCTCCTGCCACCCTATACCTTTCATAGGAGAATTATACCTGATGGAAAAATCGGCTGCCTAAACCCCGTCTTTGAGTTTGCGCCGCATGATCGCCTCTTCGATGAGAAGCTCTTTGCGCGCACGGATGCGCTCCAAATGATGTTCGATTTTTTTAGGTGAGACTTTAAAATGGCTGAGCAGCGTGCGATTGAGTTCCTGACTCGCTTCCAGTTCCTCCATCACGACCAAGTCCGCTCCCTTTTCATAAAGGCGGGCGATTTCCCGCTCGTAACGGGTGCGCACAACGAGAAAAGTATCGGGATTTAATGATTGCACGACGCGAATGATCTGCTCCATGCCGATCGGATCGGCAAAACTGACAATCACCGCCCGCGCATGATCAATCCCCGCCCGCCGCATGACTTCGGCATTGGCGGCATCTCCATAGATCACCCTCAACTTCTGTTGATGGGCTAGATGGATTTTTTTGGGATTCATCTCCAGCACCACGAACGGAATATCTTCCTCAAGAAACGATTGCGCGAGATCCCGGCCAGAAGGTCCAAAACCGCACAAAATGACATGGCTTTTAAGCTTTGAACTCGCCCTTTCCGTTTTTTTCCATTGGTCAGGTGGTATGCCAAAAAAAGGAATTTTTTCTGACATTTTAAGCACAGCGGGCACAAGTGCAAACAGAAACGGCGTGAGGAGTATCGTCAGGAAAGCTGTGGAAAGCAGCGCCTGATAAAAAAAAGGTTGAATGCCGCCGGCGGACCGCCCGGCTTCGAGTAAGAGGAATGAAAATTCTCCGATTTGAGAGAGGATGAGGCCGGTTACAAGGGCAACCCGGGGCGGATATTTGAACGCGATCAGTAGCAAGGTCATCAATACAAAATTGACGAGAATGACTAAACCCACCATGATGCCGATCAATAGAAAATGATCACGGGCAAAAGATACATCAAATAAGAGACCGATGGACACGAAAAAAATACTCACAAACACATGCCGGAAGGGCACGATGTCGCCGATCAATTGATGCCCGTAATCTGTGTTGGCGAACATAAACCCGGCAAAAAAAGCTCCGATGGCCAGAGATAGACCAAGATAACCGCTTAGCCAGGCCGTCCCGAGACTAATGACAATGGCTGTTAGAAAAAAAATTTCGCGATTGCGCGAGCGAGCCACTTGCCTTAAAAAATGGGGCAGCACGAAATTGGCAAAGCCGACGACACCCACGATTAAGAGCACGGTTTTGAACAGTGCGAGACCCAGCTGTTGAACCATTCCCTCCCCCGGTTGCCCGAAACCCGTGGTGAGAACCATCAGCGGAACGACCGCAAAGTCTTGGAAGAGCAAGATGCCGATTGCGATGCGACCGTATGTCGTGTCCAATTCACCGCGATCGATTAAATATTTGAGCACAATCGCTGTGGAACTCAACGCGATGACCGAACCCAGAAAAAAGCCGCTGTATACTGTCCACCCTTTAATCATGGCGAACAAAATCCCAATACCAATGGATAGCAACAGCTGAAGTCCGCCGCCGAAAATAGCGATCCGTCGTAAACCTTTAAGATGATCAATTGAAAATTCCAAACCGATGGTCAGCATGAGCAATACAACACCGATTTCAGCCATTTGATAAATACGGCCCACGTCCGAGAGTAATCCCAAGCCTTGGGGACCGATTACAACGCCGGTAAGGAGGAAGCCTAGGACAGAAGGCAGACGCGCACGATCAAAGACTACCGCGACAAAAGTTGCGATGATAAGAATGATCAAAAATTCCGTTAAAAAGGTCGGATGAGCCACCCGTCCTCCTTTTATCTTACTGTTGTTTTCTTCTCTTGATCAGAAATTTAATTTCACTGACGTTCTCAAAAAGGACACTCGCCGGACATACATCCGCCCGCGTATTCGGATTCCGCCTTCACCGGCTTCTTGGAGGTTCGGCCGTTGACATAAGTCAGTACCTGATTTTTCTTACTGCCATATCGGTAGATCGTGATTCCCTTGCATTTGAGATGATATGCCAGACGATAGATCGCACGGACATCATTTACGGCGGCGCGCCCCGGTAAATTCACGGTTTTGGACACGGAGTTATCCGTATATTTCTGAAACGCAGCTTGCATTTTCAGATGTTGCCGCGACGATAAATCAAATGCCGTTACAAACAATCTCCGGATGGTAGCCGGTATCCCTTTGACGCTTTGAATCGAAGCGCGCCCGGTTACTTTCTTTAAAAGAGTTTCGGCAGAAAACCCGTCTTGCTTCACCCGCTCCAAGAAAACAGGGTGAATTTCGGGCAGTTGAGACCCAGAAAGGACGTGACGGACAAAGCTGACGGCAAACAGAGGTTCGATGCCGCTTGAGCAACCCGCAATAATCGAAATCGTTCCCGTAGGCGCCAGTGTATTCAAGGTCGCGTGCCGCAATTTGACTCCGTGCCGGGCATGGCGGGATTTTTCAAAGTTGGGAAATGCACCTCTCTCTTCGGCTAAGCGTGCGGAGGCGGCAAGCGAATTTTCGCGAACGAACCGCATCAACTTCTCTGCAAACCGAAAGGATGCTTCCGTACCGTAAACAATCCCAAGCATGATCAGCAAATCCGCGAAACCCATGATGCCAAGACCGATTTTGCGATTGGCGCACGTGATGGCCTGTATTTCCGGCAGGGGGAAACGATTCATTTCTATGACGTCATCCAAAAAACGCACCCCCCAATAGATGCGTTCTTTGAGCCGATCCCAATCCATCATACCTCCCCGCGTCATTCTAGCGACATTGATGGATGCCAAATTGCAACTTTCATAAGGAAGTAGCGGCAATTCGCCGCAGGGATTGGTGGCTTCAATCGCACCCAAATCGGGAGTAGGATTCGCACGGTTTATTTCATCCAGAAAAACCAGCCCCGGGTCACCCGTCAGCCAGGCTGATTTAGCTAAACGGTCAAAAATTTCACGCGCTCTGACTTCGGCCGTTTTTTGACCAGTGACAGGATGGAGTAAATTGATTTTCAAATTTTTATCGACAGCCCTCATGAAGGCATCCGTTACGCCCACCGAAAGATTGAAATTTTCAAATCGGCGGCCCTTCGATTTAGCGTCGATGAATTCAAATATATCCGGATGATCCGCGCGTAAGATTCCCATGTTGGCGCCGCGCCGCCTGCCTCCTTGTACGATCACGGAGGTGGCTTGATCAAAAATACTCATGAATGAAACGGGTCCCGAAGCTTGCCCTTTTGTGGCTGAGACAAGATCATGTTTAGGTCGAATCCGGGAAAAATCAAAACCGGTCCCTCCGCCTGACTGATGAATTTTGGCCATGTTTTTGAGAGATTCAAAAATACCTTCGATGGAATCTTCCACCGGAAGGACAAAACATGCGGACAGCTGACCCAAAACGGTTCCCGCATTCATCAGAGTCGGCGAATTAGGAAGGAATTCGAGCTGGGACATCATCGTATAAAAGGTTTCTTCGGCCTGGGAAAAGCTGACTGAGGACTTAAAATTCTTTTCGGCTTTGGCAATGTGGGAAGCAACGCGACGAAAAAGTTGGGTGGGAGTTTCGATCACTCTTTGCTGATTGTCTTTAAGCAGATAACGCTGTTTCAATACTTCAAATGTATTGACCGGCAACGCCAAGTCATCAGCTGAATGGATCCGTTGCGCCTCCATTCTAACCCCCTTGGGGACAGAATGTTACGATGGATACTCCCCTTTATTATCTTACCTTGGGAAGCAGAGGATTAAAACCATCGATTGCGGGTATTTTAAAGTCGTCCTTTGCGGGCGAGTTCCACGACATCCTGATACACCGTTCGGCAAGCTTGCTTGTGCTTGCGATACGCATCTTCAAAGAGCGATTCAGCGCTGACAAGTTCCGAGTCCTGAAAACCCAAGATGCGGGCCAGTGCTTTTTTTTGAAAAGGGTCTTCGGGTAGAGTAAAAATCTGCCGGTTTTCATAAAAATGAAGCCAATTTTCAACGCGGCGGAAAAATAAGTAGCCGTCTCTCAAGGTTTGGCAAGCATCTCCGGTCAGTAATTTTTTTCTCTCGATCACATCCAAAGCATCGAGCGTGTGCGTGACGACCAGTTCGGGGTCTTCTCCTCCCCGGAAAAGTTGAATATATTGCACCGCGAATTCGATGTCGCGAATGCCGCCCGCCCCCATTTTGACATTCGTCTCCCATTCTCCCTTTGAGCGTGTCATGGATTCAAAGCGGTGCTTGATTTCGAACAGGCGCTCCTTTTCGTTTTCCGTCCAACCGGCCTTAAAAATGAGCGGTTTGAGCTTATTTAACAGCTGCTCGCCCAAGGGGCGATTCCCCGCAACAGGACGCGTCCGGATCAGCGCTTGCAGTTCCCAAACTTCGGCTTCATGCTGATAGTAATGTTTATAATCGGTTTCTGACAAGAACAGGCTTCCGTGATTCCCATGCGGACGTAACCTCAGGTCAAGACGATAAAGAAAATCGGTCATTGTCCCCTCACGCAGTATTTTCATGAACCTTTGAACCGTTTGCATGACAGTTCCGTCGTCGGGCTCCTCACCCGTTAAAAACATTAAATCCAAATCCGAACTGATATTTAATTCGCCGCCGCCGAGTTTGCCCATGCCCAATACGCAAAAATCTTCTCTCATGCCGGTTGACTTTAACACTTCATCCATGATGAATTCGGCCAGTTTTGTATAGGTTCGGTAAATATGGGAAAGGGGCGTTCCTAAAATCAGATCCGCCAATGCGATTTTAAGGGTTTCGCGATGCCGCAAGATTCTGAGTTGATCGAGCGGTATGCCGCTCCGCCCGGATGCGTCTTGGATTGTCTGAGACACTTTTTCTAAATGGAACGCTTCGGCATCCCCGATCCATGTCCAATAATCGGGCTGTTCGGTCACAAGTTGCGGAAGATAGCGGCTGGAGCCAAAGAGTCTTAACGCATGCTGCAGCGACTTTGTCTGGACTATTTTCAGCCAATAATGCTCTTTATCATCCCCTAAAGCCTCGAAGAAGGATTCCAAATTTAAAAGGGCCAGATCGGGACTGGGCACATGCGGCCAAATCGGCCAAGACAAATCTATCGCTTTCGCGAAATCTTCAAACGCCGCCGTCTTCGGACACAGGCGTTTTAATCGGGATGACACAGCCTGCGTGTCCTGAAAACCAAGCGACTTAAGAATCGAGTGGCCCTGGGCGGATAATTCGCCTTTCAACAGTTCATCCAAACTGAGTCTTAAAACCGCGGGGCGCACCACAGCGGATGCGGGAATGCCGGACCAGGTCTCTTTTTTAAGCCGGTTGATTTCCTTACGGAACAACTGCCGCGCTATTTCCTTAAAATGCGAAATGTCGCGTTCAAATTGCGAACGTATTTCATCATCCTGACCGCCGTACCCCACCCTTCTGCCCAGCATGACAAACTCTTCGCTTTGTGCCTGAGGAACCGACAAATCCTTTGCATTCCCGCGGACAATGCGCAGCGCATTGATCAGGTCGCGAAGAAAAATATAGCAAGCCCGGATGGATTGGAATTCTTCTTCTTCAAGCGCGCTGATTTGCCACAGCGCGCGCAACGCTTTTAATGTGTTGGGACTGCGGACATCCCCCTCAAAAGTTTGACCGTATGCAAGCTGCAATACCTGAACCAAATACTCGATATCCAATAATCCGCCCGCGCTGTACTTGGCGTTCCAGATACCCGGTTGAGTCAGTTCGTTCTCCTGTCGTTGGCGAAGCTCTTCAAACTCTTTAAAATCATAAGGCTGGGAACTGTACACAAACCGGTCTCGCAAAGCCTCTGCCGCTTTACCGACTTTCGCGGATCCGGCAATAAACCGCATTTTCGTCAAAGCTTGTCTTTCGAAACTCCATGCCTCTCCGCCCGCGGAGTAATACTTTTCAAACAGAGTGAGGGAAGAGGCTAGCGGGCCGTCTTTACCGTAAGGACGCAGTCTTAAATCAATTTCAAAAACACCTTCGTGCCGCGCATGGATGACTTTTTTAAAGACGCGGACCATTTCACTGTAAAATTTCAAATTGTCCTGGCTGCGTGCGCTTGCGGATTCCTTATCATCTTCATAAATAAACAACAGCTCAAGATCCGAAGCATATCCCAATTCCCTTCCGCCGAATTTTCCGAGACCGAAAACAGCCGATTCACTCGGTTGCGTCTCGGAAACCATGGGAAGAGCCATTTTTTTTGAAACTTCGTCTCGGGCAAGTCCGGCTGCCGTTTCAACGACTGCCTCCACGAGATCCGTAAATTCTTCGGCGAATTCACCGAGATAAGAAACCCGACCCAAAATATGTCTTAAATCGATTCGAAACATCTCGCGGTCTTTCCATTCATTTAGCTTCCCGACTTTGCTCTCAAAATCCTCCGTTTCGCGAAGTGTCAAATGCAAATCCTTTTTCATGGCCTGCCGTGTTTTTTTCTTGGCGAGCAATGCCTGATTTTGGATCAATGGCAACACTGTTTCATACTGAATTCGAATAAATTCTTCCCACAAAAATTGGCTGGTTCCCATGACGCGGCTGAAGGTCTCGAGCGTATCCGGCCGGCGCATGGACATTAGATAGGAGTCAAATTGCGGATCCTCGAACACGTCTCGACCGAAACGCCCGAATTGCTCCAAGGCGGATTCAGGATCCGGGACATTCGGTAAGAGATGTGTGAATTGTTTAATCATCAGAACCGCCCAGCGCAAGGATTTGAGGGTCCGTTCCGACGTGATTTTTTGACCGGATTGATTGAGCCACAACTTATCTTCCACGCGGGGACCGATGGTGTTGATTTCCATGCGCACAATATTGATCTTCATCAAAGAAAGGGCGTTCGTCAGCTCGAAGAGAAAGGCGGGAGTGTCTTGCGCATGAATCTGAACGAGGGTTTGGTTCGGAGACATTTCTTGATCGATGTGAAGATCGATCGGGGACAACCGTTCTCGGGAAGCGCGTTTATGCTGTCTAAGAAAATGAATGATGGCGCGGTGAATTTCGGGACGAACCGTTTCAAATCCCTCTTGCAGACTGCGTTCGACCCATGTCCTCAGCGTCGTCCGAAATCGCTCCCAATCCGGCGGATTTTCGCAGTGCACTTCGAAAACATCGCGCGCTTTATCCTCAAGCGTTTCAATAACACCCCGCTGAATGCTGATACCCAATGATGCGAAGGAACCCGTTATGAC
>JBFHCO010000039.1:0-13949 GCA_041585205.1 Candidatus Omnitrophota bacterium
CAGAAAAAACCGTTCATGCGCCCAAAGCGCGGGGTAATGCGGAAACGGCGAATGCGTCTCGGAAGGTCTGCCGCCGGGCGCCATGCCCTCATTTTTTTTCGGAAAGCGTTCGAAATCCTCCTTTGAGACAGGCTGATAAATACGGAAGGCCGTCTCCAAATCCGGAAATCCGCGGTCCTGCATGCGGATTTCACGCTTGTGATAAGCCTCCTCTTCGGTCACATCATCCAGCTCTTCATAGATTCCTTCCAAAATGGCCGCATAACGGCCCTTATGATTTTCAAAAAGCAGTTCGATGGCGCGCCGGACGGTGATCAGATTTTCTTCCTCGACGCAGACGTAATATTGCTCATCCAGCGTGAAAAAAGGCTTATCGCCCAGCATTTCATCGGAGGCATACTCGCGGTCCGGCTTCATCACCTGCACGATTTTTTTGAATCCCGCGACCACCGTTTCATAATCCATTTCAACAAGCCACGCGAAGAGCCGCCGTTCGTCGGCCTGCTGCAACGTTTCAAGCCACTGCAAAAAACCTTTTCCGCTCAAACGGTCGCTGGACCAGCACTCGATATCCGATATGAAAAAAAGCTGCGGCAGGTTCGCGTACCGGAGAACTTCCCCGCGCTCCTCGATATCCAGCTCTTTCGTCACAAGATACAACTCCTCATGCGAAAGGGATTGAGTGAGACGTTCCGGATGATGCGAACGCATCAAGAGCTCACCCTTATCTTTCAGGGAACTTTCGCGGAACACCTTCGCCTGTTCTTCGGTATCGAGCGCTTCAAATTCCTCGTGATTCATACTCTAATTTTACATCAGATTGTCCTTGAGAAAATGGTAAAATATGACGCATGAAAATGCTTTTGTTTGATATTGACGGAACATTATTACTGACCGGCGGCGCGGGACGCATTGCCTTGGAGCAAGCCTTTGAGGAGTTGTTCGGTATTCCGGATTCATGGGGCGACCTGATTCCGGACGGTAAAACGGATGAATGGATCTTGCGCGAGGTGGCCTCAAAGGCGCTGAACCGTGAATTAACAACCTCAGAATACGACACTCTGTGCGGGCGATATCTCGAACTCTTCCGCACTGAAATTAAAAAGGCCGCGCGCTTTCGGTTGATGCCCGGCATCCGGATTCTCCTCGAGCGGCTGCATGACCGCAGCGACCTCGTCCTGGGCCTTGCCACCGGCAACTTCGAAGAGGCGGCCTGGCTCAAAGTCGATCGCGGCGGTTTGAAATCCTTCTTCCGCTTCGGCGGTTTCGGCTCCGATTCAAGCGACCGGATCGAATTGACGCGCACCGCGCTCGAGCGAGGTCGGCAACACGCGCAAAACACCGTGCCGCCGCAAAAAATATTTGTGATCGGGGATTCGACGCATGACATTCGCGCCGGAAAGGCGTTGGGGATCCGGACGATATCCGTCTTGACGGGCGGCACGCCTAAAAAGGAGCTTTTGGCCTGCCATCCGGATTTATGGCTGAAGGATTTGACGGAACAAGAAAGGTTTTTGGAATTTATCGAATTGTAGGCGGATTGAAACCGGCAGGGATCAACTGACCTTGGTTCCGAAAAGCATGAATTCCGTGTGCGAGACCATGCGCTGAACAGGACGTGTTTTGCCGCCGCGCGCCAGAATCGGCCGTTCCAGCAATTCCAAACATTCGACGCGGATAAATCCGCTTCTTCTTAGTGCCTCGGCCATGGTTTCAATTTGATTGAAGGTCGGATTGAGGCTCACAACGCGGCCGCCCGGATACAGGGCCTCTTTCACCACATCCAATTCTTCCCACGGCGTCGGGATATCCAGAATGGCCGCATGAAATCCCTTTTCGGGAAACGGCTCGGCCGATTGGCGCTGATGAAATGTGACATATTCGTTTAAGCCGGCGCGCGTGATGTTTTTTTTGGCATTTAACGGTAAGTCTGTGCGGCGGTCGAAGGTATGCACATGTCCCGTCGGAGCCACGGACTCCGCGAGGGCCATGGTCAGTGAACCGGACCCGGTGCCGACTTCCAGGACTTTGGAGCCTGAGCGGATGCCCGCTTTCATCATCAAGAGGGCCGCATCTTTGGGATAGATGATCCCGCTCTCGCGCGAGGCCTTCATCATCAGATCATCCATGGTCGGTTTTAACAGAACGCCGTGTCCGTGGTCGCAGGCTACTTTTTCGCCGAATTCGCGGCCGATCCACTCTTCCACAAGGAGCGGCTTGCCGCAATGAATGCCGAGCTTCTTCGCGCGCGCGACTTCCACCAAATAGCTCACCTCATCTTCGTCAAACCAAAGCAGAACCAAATCCCCTTCCTGTATTTGATTGCCGATTTGAGAACTTTCCTCAATCTGTGTCATGAAACCTTACCACCCTTTCGCGTGAACAAGCCGTAGCAGCTCTGAGAAGTCTTGTACGATATGGTCCGGAGCCGCACATCTTAGCTCATCTTCCTCCGTAAATCCATGCGTAATCACCACGGTTTCAATCCCGGCCCTGCGGGCCGTTTCAATATCAATGGAGCTATCTCCAATGAAGACGGACTCTTCGGGTAAAATTCCTTCGCGTTTCATGATGGCGCACACCGCGGCCGGATCCGGTTTTTTGGGGTATTCGGAGTCTCCGGCCACCACCTCCACAAAATAATCCAACACATTGAGAGCGCGCAGGATATCGCGGGTAAAGGGATTAGGCTTATTCGTGATAACGGCCTGTTTAACATGCCGGAAATGCTCCAGCACTTTCACGGCATCCGGATAAAGCGCCGTATGATCCAGCATATGCTCGGCGTAATACGCGCGGTAGATTTTGGCGCCTTTTTCGACCGTTTTCGGATCTTTTTCATTCAGACAGTGCTGAATCAAGTGATGGAGTCCCTGCCCGACATATTTCTTGATGATTTTTTGAGGCAAAGGCTTTTTTTCCAATTGATGCAGCATATGATTGACCGCGCAAGCGATGTCTTCACGCGTATCGGCCAATGTTCCGTCCAAATCATAGATGATCAGCTTCTTCAAAGTTCACCCATCCTTGTTTTGATTTCCCCAAGCAGGTAAGCTTACTAGTAGACGCAGGGTTGTTGCAAGTTTAAATGATTTTTCTCATAACCCAAAGGAGGAAGGTCATGACACGCACACAACGCAAGATGCTGAAGACGCGGCTGCGAAGAGGGCTGAAATTCCATAAAGATGAATTGAAAAAATGGAATCGGCTGGGGTCGCTGTATCACATCCGAAGAGATCGGCTATTCAAAGCCTGCTTCCGTAATATCAAGCAGGAAATCAGGCTGTACCAAAGACTGAACGCAAAAGTCTGAGCTTGTTTTCCGTAACCGGGACAAATGAGACACTCACCGTGTTTCCGTGAGAAACCGGTGAGTGTTCTTTTAATGCCCTTGGTTGGAACGGCCGCGCGACCCCGTTCGCGAGGAATTCCCGAGTGTCGGGTGAGTCCGCGCTGCGTGCTCGCTGCGCCAGTCATACTCTTCTTCGCGCTGCTCGTGAATGCATTTTTCGCAGCGGACAAGATGCTGCCCCGAACGGCTGACGTCTTCAAAGCCTTCCATCGATTCAAAGTTTTTACCGCAGAAATTGCAAAACATTAAACGCTCCCGGCATGCTCCATGATTCGGTCTTGCAAGGCTCTCAGTTCGGTTTCAAACGCTCCGGTAAAACCGGGGTTGATATCAAGGCGGTGTTGCCACTGATTTTTCAAAAAATATACCGTCGCGCTTACCGGTTCCTGCCCGAGCAACACCGCAACGGCATAAGCATACATTTTAATTTGCAGCTCATAACCGGCCTCGCGAACCTTCTCCGCGCTGCCCTCGGCCGTTTTATAGTCGACCACATGCCAAGCGCCCCCGGCATCCTGATATAAAAGATCGATCACGCCGTGAATCGCCCCGTGGCGCTCGTTTAACACAAACGGCAATTCGCGCCGAACCATTTTAGCTTGCTTGAGTTGGCCGTACAAGGGACCTGTCAGAAATTTTTCAATCAGGGTTCGCGCCTGGACCAAAGCGTCTGCTTCAAAGAGACGGAAGGCTTCTTCCAAATTTTCTTCAAGCGATTTGCGGGGATTTTGAAAATCCATGCGCTCTAAAACGGCATGCATGGCCGTTCCGAAATCCGCCGGGCGGTCGATTTCATCCTCGAACGGCACGTCTTCTTGCTTGAGCGACCATCCCGTATCGGGATAACCGATCTCAAAGGTGAGCCGGTAATGCGCGGGTGATTTTAAATACGCCGTGTAGGCTGAAACCGGTAAGTCAATGGAGCGGGCCGGCCGCCGCTCCGGCGATTGCAGCTTGCTGAGTATCAAATCCCCTTCCGCGAGCACCGCGTCACGCGCCTCTTTTTTCGGAATCAAGCGCTCCAAAGACTGCGGCTGAAAATCACTGAAGAGTTCAAGAAATTCCTTTTTTTCCGCAAGGGCCTTGCGCGGGCTTCCGTGCCCGGCTGTTTTTGCAAACGAACGCTTTTGTACGGACTTCAAAATGGCTTCCGGCGTGTGGCGAATCCATTCCATCCAGGAAGACATATCGCGATAATTTTCTTTATCTTGTTTGGGTGACTTTTCAACCCCCGACAGAATCAATTTCTGCTTCGCGCGTGTCGCGGCGACATAGAAGAGCCGCTTCCATTCGTCGTTTTCCTTGCTTTGAATGCGGCCGTCAATCGCGAGCCAGCGCCCGGGCTTCTCCGTCTTCCCTGTGATCGTATTGATCACCTGGAGGCCATAACCGGAACCCGCTTCCGCCACAACCGTTTTGGATTCCGAGGACTGGCCTTGACGCGCCAAATCGGCGACGAAAACCACGGGAAATTCCAGCCCCTTCGCACGATGGACGGTAAGCAAGCGGACGACTTTGCCGCTTTTTTCGGCCTCCACCTGCGCCTCGGACTCGCGCACCTCGTTGGTTTCAAGCCGCTTGAGCGTCCGTAAAAATTGTCCGAGCGGCAGCGGTTCATGCGCTTCGTATTCGCGTGCAAGCTGCACCAACTTTTTTAAGTTCGCGTAGCGCCGGACACCCTGCGAGTCGGCGAGCACCATCAAATCGTAGGATGTTTTTTCCAGTATCCGGTCCAGCAGTTCCGTCAAACGCAGGCGGTCGCGCTGCGCTTGCAAATCGTCGCTTACGGATTTAAAAAAACGGAGTTTCTCCTTTTCCGCTTGCGGAATTTCCGCGATCTCCTCAAAGTGACGGATACCCTCATAAAGCGGCGTCCACTCCCCCTTCTGCTTGGCGACATGCGCGAGCCAGAAAAGCGTGTCATCCGTGATTTGGAAAAAAGGCGACCGGAGACATGCCGCCAGCGGGATATCGGAAAGCGGGTTTTCGAGAAACGAAAGGAAATTGACCAAGTCGCGGATTTCACTTTGATGGTAGAAGCCCCGCCCCGAAATGACAAAATACGGAATGCCGGCTTGCTTCAGCGCATATTCATAAATATGAGTCGAAGTCATCGCTTGAAATAAAACGGCGATGTCTCCGTACGAGACGCCCTCCGCGCGTAATTCTTGTATGCGCTCGGCGATTCCCCGCGCTTCGCGCGTGCGGGCTTGCTCCAATCCTTCGCCTTCCCGGACCGGAACGGTGAGAAGTTCCACGGGATCTTGCTCCTGACCGTCAAGGCGCGCGATGAGCTCTTCAAACTGAAACGGATCTTCCGACCACAAATTCTTGAAAAAGGCGTTGATAAAATTAAGCGTGCGTTCCTGAGTCCTGAAATTTTCAAGCAGAGGGATTTTAACTCCCCGCTCGCCGTCTCTATATTCCTTTTCTTTTTCCAAGAATACGGCGGGCTCGGCGCCGCGGAAAGCGTAAATCGACTGTTTATAATCACCGACCAAAAATAAATTATCCCCCCGCGACAGCGCCTCAATCAGTTTGAGCTGGAGATAATTGGTGTCCTGAAATTCATCCACCATGATCCAGCGGAAACGCTCGCGGTATTTGGCGAGCAATTTGCGCGACGCGGCGTCTTCCCGGCAAAAGAGACGCAGGACCAGCCGCTCCAGGTCGTCAAAATCCAAATAACCTTTTTCCGATTTCCGGCTTTCGTATGCCGTTTCGAAAGCCGAGGCCAAGGCCTCCAACTTTTCACGCCACGGCCGGGCCAAATCGTCCAGCCGTTTTCCCAAAAATGCCTGGCAGGCGCGGCTGAGCTGCCTCCAATGCTCTTTGCTTCCTTTACCGCCTTTGCGGGCGAACGGTTTGAACCATGTCTTGAAATTTTCGACCTCCCGCCAAGTCCAATCCTTTTTGGTTTCGAAAGCATTCCATTCGGCGGCGAGCCCCGCCTCATTCAGCTTTAAAAGTGTTTTTTTCAAATCGAGTTGACTTGCCTCATCCGCCGGTTTGTTTTCAAAAAATTCAGCGAGGGTTTTCCCCTCGTGCCGCGCGGCACGCAGGATCTTCATCACGCCGGCGCGTATGGATGATTCACCGTACAGGCGGACAAGTTCAAAGGTGCCGGATCCGGGCAGACATTCCTTTTCCAGGACTTCATCCAGCGCTTGTTCTTTCAAAAAATCGGATTCTTCGGCTTCAATCACGCTGAACGCGGGATCGACGCCGGCTTCAATCGGATGTTCTTTTAAAATACGCGCCGCAAAGGCATGCATCGTTGAAATGTAAGCGCCTTCGAGCTGCCTTTTTTCCGAGCCAAGTCCCAATTGCGACAAGCGCTCAAGAATCCGCGACTTCATTTCATTGGCCGCCTTTTCAGTAAAGGTCAGAGCCAAAATCTCGGTCACGGCGGCCTGATGCGTCGTCACCAAATACAGGAATCGCTCGACCAGAACGCGGGTTTTGCCCGTCCCCGCGCCGGCGGAGACAAGAATATTTTTGCCGGAGGCCTCCACAGCGAATTTTTGAGTCTTCGTTAATTTCATTTCGTAACCTTGGCGGAATCCCGCCGCTTATCTTCTTCGATGATTTCATCCAAAATGAAAGGCAGCCGCCACTTTTCAATGCGACAGACGGCCGAATAAGGGCAATACGGACTGCATTCCCGCGGTTTGACGGGGATTTGCATGGCTTCCATTTCGCCGGTAAATAAATCCACAAAATCAAATGTCTTTTTTATGAGGGCCCGGTATTCTTTTTCGGAAAGCTGTTGTTGGCTCCGCCCGCCCGCCTCAACCCCTTCGGCATTTTGGGCGTGATAAAAACCTCTTTTTTTACGGTCTTTAATCGAATAAAGCTCGCCGCCCGCCGGTTTGAGATTCAGGAATTTTTCAACCGCCGTCAAATAAATCGGCAGCTGCAACGCGATGCCCAGTTCCATATTGCGCCGTTCAAAGTGGGCGGAACGCTTATAGTCAATCACAAGGGCGCGTTTCTCCTCCGGATCCACGTCCACCCGGTCAATTTTGCCGGTCAACGCGACTTTCCGGCCGGCGGCGTCGATTTCAAGCGGCGGGGCATCCGGTTGAGGCCCCGAACCGAAACTGTATTCAAAATAACGCGGTTGAAGCGCACTGGCTTCAAGCCGTTCGCATTCGAATTCAATAAATTTTTCCAAAAACTCCCGCAGCTCGGCTAAGTCGAGTTCTTTTTGATAATTCTTCTCATGAATCAAGGGGTTGCGGATCAACTCATCGCGCAGCGCTTCGCCGACGTAACGGGCAATGGAATTTTTTTTCACGAAATCTCTCTCTTTGAAACGCCTTTCAAAAAAACGCTGCAGTATTTCATGCAGAATCGTGCCTTTGGTGCGGATGTTGATTTCCTCCTCGGGGTCCTTCAGCTGCAGCACGCGCCCGGCGAAGTATTTATAGGGACATCGCGCATAATCTTCTAGCCGCGTGGCGCTGGTCTGGGATGCCTTGAAATATCCGCCTTCCCGGATTTTTTGATCCGTAAGCTCGGCGCGCACTTCATAAAAACTGCGTTTGAGATCGCTGCGGCTTGCCGAATTTTCAAGCAGGCGGTTTGTCAGGTAATAAAGCAGTTGTTTTTCGGTTTTGCCCCCATCCAGCGGATTCCAAAGGGCGCCCGTCACGGCGATTTCAAGCTCACGCGGCGTCAAGGCATCCCGGCATTCCGGGTAAGGATGCGCAAGCTCTTGTTTGCGTTCGGGGAGCGGTTCATTAAACAAAGACTTCACTTCATCCAAATAATAAGAAGGCAGTGATTCTTTCCCCTCCAGATCGAGCCGCGGGTAAGTGAATATGATTTTTTCGCGGGCGCGCGTTACGGCTAAATAAAAAAGATAACGCTCGTTATTTTGACGCGGAAGGCGCAACTTAAGCGCGGCGGGGTCTCCGTCCGCATTGAACAGTTCGCGCTCCCAATCGGATAGAACGGCGTCTTCTTTGATTTGGACGGGAAAACCTTTCTCCAGCAGTCCTGCGAGAAAAACGACGCGGTATTCTTTCTGCCGCGCAAGCGAAACGTCATAGACCTGTACGCGGTTTTTGTCACGCTCATGCAGTGAATAAAGATCCAACTCGATTAAAAGCAAAAAGCGGTCGGCAAAAGCGTCAAATTCGCTGGAGGCCGAATGCCCCGGTGACGAGCGCGTCATTTCATCCAGCAAGGCCTCAAAGCGTTTCATGGCCACCGCGTCACGCCGCACGGCATCGGTAAGGGTTTCTTCAATTTGAAAAATGCCGAAGGTCTCAAGCGCAGCGCGCAAGAGCATCCTCTTGATTTGCTTGAAATCGGCGGCAGCGCGCAGCGCGTCCTCCAAATCGCGCAAAATACCGAGCTTTTCGTTCTTTGCGGTGTGAAAGACTTCAAGCTCCGGGCTGTCTTTTTGGGAATTCCAGCGCGCAAACCAGCGCTCCCTGCCGGCCAAAACACCCTCGCGGAAGGCGCGGTGCTCGAGTTCATGCGCCCATTCGAAGGTGTGCGCCGATTCACCGATTTTCCGGACATAGGTTGATTTTAAAAAGGTCATCAAATCCGACCTTCGCCACCCGTCGCGGAAGATGCGGATCAGGCTCGCGACAACTCCCAAGAGCGGTGAAAATTGCAGTCTCTCGCGCTCATGGATTTCCAGCGGGATTTCGTAACGGGAAAAAACGGAGCGCAGGACGGCTTCGTAACTCCCGATTTGACGCAGCAGCACGGCGAAATCACTGAATTTATATTCCCCGGTGCGGTAAAGCCGCTCGATTTCGCGGGCGATCATTTCGACCTCACCTTCCATGCCGATGGCTTCGAATATCATGAGCTCTCCGTTCACGGCGGGATTCTTACCTGATTTTCCGAACGAAAACACACGGCGCTCAAGGTGTGACAGCGCCGGAGCGGGACTGTTTTGTGACCGCTCCAAATATTCCATTTTAAAACCCATCGCCTTCAGAGCGTCCGCGGTCCGGGTCACATTTTCAAATAACTCCTCCCTGCCGGGAGTCCCGTCCTGAGTCAGCGTGATCACCGTCTCGTCGGTAAGCGCGCACATTTCGCGCAAATAATCCAGCTGTAAATTTGAAAAATCAAAAAAACCGTCCAGCCAAATCTTTCTAAAACGCAGCGGCCGCACATGCCCGGCTCTTTTACGCGCCCTGTAGATTTGAATCGCATCTTGCGGATCGCGCAGCCCTTGCGCGGTCAGCTCTTTTTCATAAAACTCAACCACTTCCGCCAGTGTTTCATATTTTTCGGACAAATCCGGTTCTATTTTTTTGAGAGCGTTCATGCGGCTTCGGAATCTTGCCGGCGTCACAAGCGATTCTTTGAGCTCGGTCAAAAAGTTCAACATCAAATGCAGAAAACCGGAACTTTGCTCAAGGCCTTTGAAAAAAGCACGCGGTTTATTTTCAAGAATCCGTTTCAAAAGGAGGAAGCGCGTTACGTTGGAGGCAATGCCTTCGCGGCCCACCCCGAAGACCTCGGTGATGAGGCGCGGCAATGTCGTGACGCGGCGGTGAAAAAAGCCGCGGATGCCGCGCTGCAGCATCAGGGAAATCACGCGTTCGGTGTGTTCGGCGGATGGGAGAATGAAAAAGAAATTTTCTTCGAGTGGATTTTTATCGGCGCGCAGGGCCTGTTCAAAATCATCCATCAGCCGGCGTGTTTTTCCCGACCCCGCCGGTCCGATCAGAAGCCTTTTACTCATGATACGAGGCGAAAGAATCGGCAGTTTCCCATAAGGTGACACGGGAAACGGGGATACTGAGCGAGCGGGCCTCCTGGAAAATCATGCGGGCAATGTTTTCGGCGGTCGGTGGATTTTTCATCAGAACAATCGGCTCCCCCGCTTTTTTCAGAGGTTCAACGAGAGGATCTTTTTCCTGCAGAAAGGTTTTGTGGTCGAGTGTGTCCTTGATCCACTGGCCGACCGACTTACGGATTTCATCAAAATCAATCACCATGCCTTGGGAGTTCAGCTTTTCGCTTGAAACTTCGACTTGGGCGCGGCCGTTATGACCGTGCAGGTGGGCGCATTTGCCCGGGTGTTCCAGCAGGCGATGACCGTAACTGAAATGAATGTCGCGGCTAACATTAAACATGAGGGTTCGTTATGGGCTCTTTTCTGTTCTGGATGGCCTCATCATAGCTCTAAAAACCCCGCTTGGCAATCTCGGCGTAGATTGAAATTTCGCGCCGGCGCGAAATTTGGATAAGCGCGAACAAAACGTGCCGGCCTCCGCCCGGGACGGGTTGTCCCGAGCGGATCCGCGACACAGGTTACGACGACAGTGTGAGCTTATGCCGCGGTAAGGGTGGCTTGAGCAGCACGTTGTAGATTTTCTAAGGCAGTGATAAAGGCATGTTGCGGTGATAGCACCGCATGATATCGGTTTGACCCGACTTGTTTGATTTCCCTTAAATTACGGATTGTTTCGGCATCCAAATGCATGGCGTCGAGATGCTCAACTCCGGCAGTCAGAATCGAAATCGTGGACGCAAGGGCAAGTTGATTGGCTTGCTTAAGACCGCGATTTTCCAGTTGTGATTTCAGGAAATCAAAATATGGAAGATCCGGAACATCCCCTTCCGGCGTGACGACGCTTGTGTATTTTAAAAGACCTTGAAGCTTGATTGGTTCACCCAGTCCGGATTTTTGAGACAGGACATTAGCGACAGAGATCAGTTTCGATAATAGCGGAAAAGCCTTGCGTTCTCCGCGGAAAATCTGGTCAATAGTCGCCGCATACCCCTTTTCGCTTTCACGGACAATCAGAACTCGTCCATTGAGTTTTTCATCTGAAATTAGATTAAGCTCACGAAGCCTTTCATCCGAGATATCTTCAACCACGACGACTTGCAGTTTATGCGGAAAACGGTCTAAAAGAAGCCTGGCCAATGCAAGATCAGATTCATCGTAATGCTGCGCTGAAACAATCGAAAGCCCGAATGTATTCAATTTGGTGTCACCGGGGAAAAGAATGGCTTCGTCTTGCTCCGTGAGATACTTTTTAACTTCATCCCAATCGATGGCATCCTTTTGAACCGGCATCACCCTTGAAAGAAGGTATTGATACGCTTCTTCACTTAAACCTTTTCCGTCTGCACGTTGCGCGATGAGCTCCGGATGCAGTAATTCAAAAAGAAGCTCGCGGGCCACCGCGGACACGGTTTCGACGGCCTGATCAGGTTCCAAACCGGGATTGTAAGTTAAAAGCGCCCTATGAATTGACTGAATCCTTAAACCGGTCTTTGTATCCGGTGGCGTCCGACCTCGGATTTCGGAGCGGGAGAGGGACACCACTTTAGCGAAGCGGACGGCTTCGATGATTTGTCTTATGACTTCGGGGTTTCGGTAGTTTGTCCGCGAATCATCCGAAAACCAAACCAAATTCATGATCGCTTTGATCGCATCGTGAACACCGTTATCCAGACCGGAATCATAAAGCATGTTGATTGCAAGCGGCGGAAACTCATGCTGCCACTTTTGATAAATGCCGTCCCGGATAAATTGCGTCAGCGTCGCCGGATTATCGAGCGCTTGGGCGATTTCCCCGGCTCCGATTTCAAAATGCTCCAGTTCAAAATCGAGCGTATTGGCAATCACATCAAAATCTGAAATAGTTCCGCCGGAAATCGCGGCAATGCGAGCCAAGAGCGCCTTGAGGCTTTCTTGCTCAGCCTGATTAAAAAAAGCTTCAGGAATGGGAATCGTAAAATGCACTTGAATTGCGTTGCCCTGATTTTCTTCGAGACGGTTGCGGCCGGCGATGGCCGTCAATAAGACATTCAATCTTTCCGCCTGCTCGCGCAGATAATCGCGGATTTCTTCCAAGTCAGCGCGGTCTTCTTTGATAAACTCCCGTCGATTGACCGAAGAATGAATGCCGCTGGCGATGCCTTCAGCAATCGTATAACCCACGATATCCTGCGCCGCCGCGGGAGGAAACCGGAAGTCATTCAGTACAGGCGACGCCAGAAGCATATTCAAAGCTTCAACCGACTTGAAAAGATTATCTCGCAAGGAAATCAAATAATGGTAAAGCTGGCCTCTTTCTTCATTGATGTTCATATAGACATGGAACAACATATTGACGTCCCCCAAGCGGTGATGCGACAGCTCCGCAAAGGCAAGCATGCCCCCCTTCGCTACCCGGTTAAAATAGGCCCGGTGGCCGATATCCGCGACCAATTTTTTCAATTTATCTTGAACAAGCTGCAGTGATTGTTTTTCTTCTTCTGTTAAAAAAGCTAGCAAATCCTTTTGCCAATCCTTCTTGCCGTCATCCTTGTCGGCCCTCATTTCCGAACGGGACGCAAGTTGAATTTTGCTGTGCAGACGTAAAAATTCCTTCGCTTCCGCCGCGGCGTCTTCATAAACCGAAACCGTCGCTCGATCTCCGTCCAGCTCAAGCACCGGCAATTTTTCTTGGAGTTTACGGCTATGCGTCAAATGATAGATAACTGGATTCAAAAGCTGTGTTCTGAAATTTAAAATCACCTCCCGGTGATCGATTCCCGTAAAACCGGCCAAGCCGAAAAGATGCAGCTGTCTAAAGGCGGAACGCCCGGTCGATTCGATCAATTCGGTTTCGTTCAGAATGAGGGGTGAACGTTGGGGATCGATGCCTTCCAGCAATTCACGGAGGGCGGAAGCGGCCAGTCCCGGAATCTCGCGCACGAAACTGATCACATTCGAAATGGCTTGCGCGTCGCCGAGCGGAATATTTTCCAGTTTGGCGCCGCGGTACCGGGCCGGGCGGCTCAATCGCGGTGTGAAAATCACGGGCTTCTGATCTTCCGATCGCAGCTCGGACCTCCCCTTTGAATCAAGCTGTCGCAAAAGGCCTTCCAATATTTCAGCCATTCTTCGCTCCTGCCCACCGGCCCATTTAAAGAAAAATCCGTTCTCTTTCAGCCGCGCCGGAAATTCATCCGGTGACGCGTCAAGAGATACGGCGCGAATCGCGGGCAATCTTTCGACCACGTCCAAATCCAGGTCGAATTCCGCGAACCGGTCTCCGAAATAATAGGAATTGGAAACGGATGATCCGTTCGATTCAAAATAATCCAGCGCGGCTCCGCCTTTATCTTGAACTTGAGGCATGTCCGCCAATTCGAATTGCTTTGATTCCGGATTGAAAATAAGTTTACGGTAAATCCGCCGGACGAGGTTCTTTTCGAGATAGTACACGGTTAAATTTTGCAAAAGATCCGCATTCTCGTCTCCGAGCGCGTCCTGCAGAGGTTTAATGACGTCTTCGCGCATATGCCCTTCGCTCGAGGCGGAAATCACAGCCGTGTGCACCCCCAGTTTTAACAACGAGGTGAAATACCGCGAAATCGGTTCCGTCATCGGAGTCGCTTTCCCGTCCGGTGATTCCCGGATTAAGACCCCGTCCACGTCAAAAATCAGCGCGCCGTTTTGCCGGATGTAAGGCCAATGCTTGACGATATCCCGGATGATGACGCCGGGTTTAACGCGATACCATGCAAGTTTTAGATGCCGCTTTTCATAATGATCTCTCAATGCTTCAACAAGGGACAGATCGCGCATGGATTCTTTTCCGACAAGACTGTGAAG
>JBFHCO010000040.1:0-13558 GCA_041585205.1 Candidatus Omnitrophota bacterium
CGATTCTTTGATTTCCTTGACCGTGATGGTGCGGAATTTGTACATCATAAATATTTTTCCGGCCGACATGCGCGCTTCTTTATAAAAGACAGGGCCGGCATTTTCGGGATGGAGGAGCCCGTCGAGTTTGATTAAGATTGCAAAGAAAAGCAAGAAAGGCCAAAACAGAAAAAGGCACACCCAAGCACTTAGGATGTCCAAAAAGTATTTTACGCGGAGCTTCTCGTGAAAACCCGGCGGAGGAGTTGCGGGAGTCATGACCTCAAAGAAACAAATGGACGGCCCTGAAGGCCGTCCATTTGTTTAAATCGATCCTTAACTGCTTCCGGTTTAATCGAAACTGACGCCATTGTTCGGAAGCGGAACATCGATCGGTAGCGGGAAGGTTGCCGTATGAAGCGCGCCACCCACCGTGTAGACGATCGCGTTCATCAGGCCTTCTCCGACGCCGCTCATGCAGTTTTTGCCGGCATCTTTGGCCCTCATCGGAGCGGTGAAAATCTCGGTCCAACCGCCGAAAAGATTTTTGATGCCGAAATCCAGCTTATGGACAACCTTATCAGCATAGGTGCTCTGTTCAGTCCAAGGGCTGGCGGCATAGGCCACCGACGAAAACATCATCACAACGAGCAATAACGAAAAGATCCGAAGCGCATTCTTCATGGTCTTTTCCTCCCTTTCAGAGTTCTATTTAATTCTACCCGATATTTCTTCCTTAAGTATAATTATACGAAGAAGATATCGTCATTGTCTTGCCTTACTTATCGGCATGCGCGTCAAACGCATTAAGCATTTATCGGCCGCCCCCGGCCGAACTGAATAAGCATTTGCGTGACGGGGCGCGGGCGGTGAGACGCCAAAAGGAGGGTGATTCCGGCCCTCTGCTTATGGCATAATGACTTCTTAACAAAGGATCGGCCCGTATGACATCTGAAGATCAGGACTTCCGTTCGGCGCATGAAATCGGGAAAATTTATGATTCGCTCACCGAAAAGGGCGCGCTTTGCGATTTCTTTTTGGAGAGCGTTTGCAATTTCATCCATGCGGAAAAAGGCGAGCTTTATTTTGTGGGAAAGGACGATCAAATTTGGATGGAGGCTCAGTGCGGAGGGCCGGCCGAAATACCGGAGAGCGTCCGTTCCGCGGTTCAAACAGCGGTGCTCGAAGGTAAACCGGTCAAAGATAATAAAATGATCTTAGTTCCGCTCATCGTGCGTAACTCAATCGTCGGCGTGGGGCGCTTTGAACGGAATTCCCAGTCGGAAGCATTTTCTGAAAAGGAACTCGAGCTTGCCTTTGTGCTGGCTTCCGAAATGGCCAGCTCCATCAAAAACGTGCTGCTTTTCGAACAAACCCTGCAAATGGAAAGACTGGCCGCGGTCGGAAAAACCATGGGCATGGTGATTCACGAAATGAAAAATATCATCCAACTCGCCAAATTTTCCGAGGAATGGCTGCGCAAGGGCGTGACCGAACACAGTCAGAGGCATCTTGAGCGGGGCATGGAGTGGATGAATAATTTCTTAAAGGAGATCGAAGGATTTGTGTACGAGATCTTGAGCTTGACGAAGGATTATCAAATCGTCCCTCAAAAAACAGACCTCAGAAAGCTGCTGGTTCAGCTCCAAGAAGACCTCACCCCGCGCGCGAAAGATGCGCATACCCAGCTGGATTTTCAAATTGACCGTGATTTCCCCCGCGAGGTGGATTCTGATTTTCAAAGTCTCTACCGCGCGCTGCTCAATATGGTCAAAAATGCCTTGGAGGCGTCGGATAAAGAGGATGCCTATGTCCGCATACGCGTCAAGTCCGCTGACACGGACCATTATCAGATTGTTATTGAGGATAACGGTATCGGAATGTCGGATAAAGTCAAAGCGCAACTTTTTCAGGCGCTGATGTCCACGAAGGGGGAAAAGGGCACGGGCCTCGGTTTGATGATTGTGGAGAGAACCGTGAAGGCCTTAAAGGGAGCGATTCAGTTTCAAAGCGAAAAGGGCAAGGGAACGCAATTCACTTTCACATTTCCTTATGCGCTTCCGAATACCGAAACCAATTAGGCGCCGCTTTTCTTGTCGAGCAAAGGTCTGATCGAGCTTTCGTAAAATCGGTCCGCAACTTTCAAAAAAGCCGCTGCCACCTTCGGATCAAACTTTTTTCCCGTCATGGACTTCACATAGGCGATACTTTCCTGCTTTGAGAGCGGTTCTTTATAAGGACGTTTCGTAACCAAAGCGTCAAAATAGTCTGAAAGCGACACGATGCGCGCTTCAAGCGGTATCGCTTCACCCTTCAGGCCGTCCGGGTAACCGCTGCCGTCATAATTTTCGTGATGATTGCGGATGGCCGGAATGATATCCCATAACAGATGCGAATTCAGCACGATGAAATGCCCCTTTTCGGGATGCTGATTCATGCGCGCACGTTCTTCAGGCGTAAAATCGCCGGGTTTATAAAGCAGTTCATCCCGGATACCGATTTTTCCGATGTCATGGAGGAGCGCGCCGCGTTCCAGCCGTTCCAATTCTTTTTTGGACAGCCGCAATTCTTTTCCGATAGCGACGGCCAGCTTGGCCACACGTTCGGAATGGCCGCGTGTGTATTCGTCCCGCTCTTCCAGGGTGCGCACAAGCACAAGCATCATTTCGGCCAGCGATTCCTTCGACCGGCCGATGTCATCCATCATTTTTTTGATGCGCGCGTTCGCGCCATTGCGTCGGATTTTCATAGGACTGTTTAAAGTATACTTGATATCCGCTTGCGACCGATATCCCTTTCTGCGGAAAGAAAAATTCGATTGCGGACGGAGACGGGGAGGAAGTATTATATCTTGAACCAAGCATCAGGAGCGTTCCTAACCTTCAAACATGAACGTGCTTTAACGGGAGAGGAGAAACAAAGCAATGAAAAAATTCGTGACGTTGCTTGTACTGGTTGCGATGATTTTTGCGGGGATTCCGTCACCGGCCTTCGCCGTGAATACGGCCAAGCACGGCGACATTTCCGGCAAGACGGTTGTCTCGGGCCTTTGTTCGTTGTTGATTTGGCCGGGTATTGGTCAATACGTCAATGATAATGAGACCAAGAAAAACTGGACCCACGCCATTATCGGATTGTTTCCGCTTTTTCGGCTATGGTCCGGATGGGATGCTTTGATCGACCGCCAAGGCGGACGTTGGGACGGTAAAATTTAAAAGATTTTCAGTTTCTCTTTTAAAGCGGTCGTCGTTTCTTTCAGGCTTTCCGTGGTGCCGCCGACCGTGTCTTTAAGCGTACCTTCAACTTTGCTTGCGCCCATCGTGGTCAGTTGTTTACCGGTACCCGCGACCGTGCTGAGCGACCCTTGCAGGTCACCCAGATTGACCTGAGTCAATCCGGCGAGCGTGGCTTTGGTAAGCGCCTTGGCCACGATGAGGCTGACAAGCGAGTTAAGATTGCCGATGTTTTGATGGCTTTCCCGGATATTTAAAGCGTATTCCTTCACGACCGGGTCCCCGCCTCTGGAGTAATCCTTAAAAATCACTTTCCCGATTTGCAAATCCAAATTGTCCAGTTGAATCGGAACGGCTTCACCCTTCTCCTTGGGCTTTTCTCCAGGCGCTCCTTCTTTCGGCGCGGGCTGCGCGACTTTCAAGGCATCCAAGTTAAGTTCTCCCTTTTCGTTGCGGACAATCACAAGCTCCTTCATATTCAGCCGCATTTCTTCGAGATGAACCGCGCCCCGGAAAAAGGAACCGAGTTCGTAATCGACAAAAATTTCAGGGATATCAATCATGACCGAATCTTTGTATCCGGGAGGATTGTACAGCCTGAGATCCTCGATCCCGATGTGGGTCGAAAGGATGCCGAGGCTGAAACGGCGGATATTCAGGTCAAGACCGGTGACCAGTTTGACGCCGGATTCCACGCCGGCTTTGATGATCAGGTTTTTGCCGAATGCAAAAACAACAATAATGGCAACGAGAGCGGCTGCGGCAATCATTAGAATCTTCTTCATGGGGTTTTCCTCCGCTTGCTTAAAGAGTTGAAATAATCCGTTTCAAAGGGAGTGCCATTTTAACGAGGCGGCCTTTGTCTGTCCAGTGCCTCCGCGTTATTTTGACAACGGACGTTCGTCCGTTTATAATAGAAGCGTTATGAAACGGATTGATTTTTCAAGCGTCCTTCAAAAGCTCAGGAATTTTTATTCCGGCCGCAAGCGTGTTCCGAGCTTCTCGGAAATGCAGCAGCTGTTCGGCTACCGCTCCAAAGGGGGTGTTTCTTGCCTGGTGGGGCATCTCTTGGAACGGGGCATTTTGGAGCGCGACCGCAGCGGAAGGCTGCTTCCGACCTTTCATTTGGAATCCCGTTTGAAGCTTTTGGGGAATATTCAAGCGGGCTTCCCGTCGCCGGCCGAAGAAGAACTGGCGGACACGCTCTCACTGGATGAATTCCTCATCCGCAAACCCCAATCCAGCTATTTGGTCAAAGTGACGGGGGATTCCATGATCGAGGCCGGCATCATGCCGGGGGATTTGGTGATTGTGGAGCGCGGCCGCGATCCGCGTCCCGGCGACATCGTGATCGCCGAAGTGGACGGGGCGTGGACCATGAAATATTTCGGCAAAAGAGGCAACCGTATTTTTCTGCAGGCTGCGAACAAAAAATACGCCCCTTTTTTCCCTTCGGAAAAACTCACCATCGGCGGCGTGGTCGTGGCCAATGTCCGAAAATACAAATAATCTCGTTACGATTCATTCATTCCCTCATCCGATTTTGCATGTTGACTGCGATGCCTTCTTTGCTTCGGTTGAGCAAGCGCTGAAGCCCGAACTGCGCGGCAAACCGGTGGTGACCGGCAAAGAACGCGGCATTGTGGCCTGCGCCAGTTATGAGGCCAAGGCGCTCGGCGTCCGCAGGCCGATGCGGTTGTGGGATGCCCGTAAGAGGGTTCCCGGCCTCATTTGCCTGCCGAGCGATTATGAAACCTACAGCCTGTATTCAAAGCGCATGTTTGCCATCATGCGCCGTTTCACGCCGGCGGTGGAAGAATATTCCATTGATGAAGGATTTGCCGAGTTGGAAGGGTTGAGGCGGATTTACCGCACCGGGTATCCCGAAATTGCTTGGAAAATCAAAGATGCCATTCAAAGGGAGTTGGGGATCACGGTTTCGGTGGGCCTAAGCGCCTCCAAGACGCTCGCCAAACTGGCCTCCAAGGAGCAAAAGCCGGACGGATTCACGGTGGTGCGCGGCAGGGAGATTCATTTGTTTCTGCGGAAGATGCCCCTGGATCGTGTCTGCGGTTTCGGCCCCAATCTGACGGCGCTGCTTCAAAAAAACGGCATCCGTACGGTGCTGGACTATATTTTAAAGCCGGAGGCCTGGGCCAGGAAGCTTTTGGGAAAAATCGGCGTGGAATTGTGGCATGAATTGCGCGGGGAGGCCGTCTATCCCGTCACAGCGGAAGAAAAGCATGATTATCTTTCCGTCAGCAAATCCAAAACCTTCACGCCGCCTTCGGAGGATAAAAATTTCGTGCGGGCGCAGCTTGTACGCAATCTCGAATCCGTTTTTATCAAATTAAGGCGCCACCGCCTGCGGGCGCAGCGTATCGCGGTCTATCTGCGCACCCAGGATTATAGGTCTTACGGGTTGGAGGCAGAGCTGGACCGGGGGACTTCTTCGGCGCTGGAGGCGGTGCCGGTGGCGGATCAGTTGTTTGAAAAAATATTTCGCGCGGGCACGCTGTACCGCTTGACCGGTGTCGTGCTTTCCAAAATCGAAGGGGAGGACCGCGCATTGCAATATTCCCTTTTTGATGATACGGCAAAAATCCGCTCGCTGCGTGCGATTGACCGCGTGATCGATGATTTGAGCGACCTGTTCGGAAAACACACTTTGCACTTGGGAACAACGCTCTGGCTCGGCCGGTACCGCCAGCATCTTTCGGAGCGGGGGGATTTGCCCGCGCGCAAAGCGCAGCTTTTGCGCGGTGAAACGTTTCGTCAGCGCGTGCATATCCCGATGTGGCAAATCCGCGTCTAGGACGCTTCCCTTTATTTTTTCCGGGATTTTCTGTATGATACGCCTTTTATAATGCTGGCGTAGCTCAGCTGGTAGAGCAGCTGTTTTGTAAACAGCGGGTCGGGGGTTCGATCCCCTCCGCCAGCTTGAAATCATGGAATATTTGTGCTGGCGTAGCTCAGTCCTGACTTTCATTAATTTTTTGGGGAAGTCAGGACAGTCCCGCCTTCCCGTGAATGATCCTTTGGATCTTTCAATGAAAGGCGGGGCAGCTGGTAGAGCAGCTGTTTTGTAAACAGCGGGTCGGGGGTTCGATCCCCTCCGCCAGCTCCGCTTAATGACGAATGTTGATTGACGAGTGACGAATAAAAGCCGGAATACCAATCAAAATGAACACAGAGGAATTAAAAAATAGAACGAAAGCATTTGCTTTGGAGGTCATTAAAATGGTAAAAGACCTCCCGCCGGACAAGACGCGTGATGTGCTATGCCAACAACTGTTGAGATGCGGCACTTCCGTCGGTGCTAATTATCGAGCAGCGTGCAGAGCGAAATCAACGGCTGATTTCATCGCAAAAATGAAAATTGTAGAGGAAGAAGCGGACGAAGCTATTTTTTGGCTGGAGTTGCTGGCCGAATCTAAAATCCTTCATAGCAGCAAACAGATAGAATCGCTTAAATCGGAGGCGAATGAGTTAACAGCGATTGCTGTTGCTTCCGTTAAGACGGCTCGTTTGCGAGCATCACGCAACATTCGTCCTTCGTCATTCGTAAATCGTCAATTGTCTGGGGGAGTTACCCGAGTGGACAAAGGGGACAGACTGTAAATCTGTTGGCTTATGCCTTCAGTGGTTCGAATCCACTACTCCCCACCATTTTTTTGAACCGCATTTCTAACGGCAGGATGTCGATCGATGCTTTTTAATTCGATTGAATTTGCGCTTTTTTTCCCCGCCGTTTACCTTTTATACCTGCTTTGTTCCCACCGCTGGCAAAACCGCATGCTTCTGTTCGCCAGCTATGTTTTTTACGGCGCTTGGGATTGGCGCTTTCTGGGACTGATTTGGTTTTCAACGGTTCTGGATTATATTTGCGGAATAAAAATTGATCAGTCTGAAAGCGGCCGAGCAAAAAAATTTTTTTTGAGCTTGAGCGTTGCCGGCAATCTTTCCATTCTCGGATTTTTCAAGTATTTCGACTTTTTCTCGCAAAATTTAAGCTTTCTCCTGGCGCGGTTTGGCCTGCCGGCGGATCCCGTGCTTCTGAAGATTATCCTCCCGGTCGGTATTTCCTTTTATACGTTTCAAACCATGAGTTACAGCTTGGATATCTACCGCGGGAAAATGCGGCCGACGCGGAACTTTCCGGATTTCGCTCTGTTTGTCGCTTTTTTCCCGCAATTGGTGGCCGGCCCCATTGAAAGGGCCGCACATTTACTCCCGCAGATTCAAAATCCGCGCCGGCTTTCGCCCGCGCAGTTTTATGACGGCTGCTATCTTATTTTTTGGGGTCTCTTTCAGAAAATATTCGTGGCGGATAACTTGGCCCGCCTTGTGGATCCTGTTTTCGGCGGTTCCGCAGCCGGCGGATGGCAGGTCCTAATCGCCCTTTACGCCTTCGCCTTTCAAATTTTTTGTGATTTTGCGGGTTATTCCAATATCGCGCGCGGACTCGGCAAATGCATGGGGTTTGATATTGTCGTCAATTTCAACCTGCCGTACTTCGCATCCAACCCCCGTGATTTTTGGCGGCGCTGGCACATCAGTCTTTCCGGCTGGTTGCGGGATTATCTTTACGTTTCACTCGGAGGCAACCGGCTGGGACAGTGGAAAACATTCCGCAATATCTTAATCACCATGCTGTTGGGCGGGCTGTGGCACGGTGCCGCCTGGACCTTTGTGTTATGGGGTCTTTATCATGCCGCGCTCTTGATCGCGCACCGGCTGTCGGAACCGATGCTGCAAAAGGTGCGTTTCAGACCCGGCGGCATTTCATCCAAGATCTGGCAAGGTTGCTGTGTCGCTGTTTTTTTTCATTGCGTTTGCTTCGGCTGGCTGATTTTCAGATCACAATCCATGGCGCAAATGGGGGATTTGCTGCGCCGGCTCGCGCAAATCGGGAATACATTTCCGGATGAAGCGGCACGCATGCTGCTTCAACTTGTCTTTTTTACTTTCATCCTGCTCGCGGTGCAGTGGCTTCAAAGCGCCAAAAAAGATTTAGCGGCCGTTTTGCGGCTGCCGGCACCGCTGCGTTCCGTATTTTACATAGTCTGTTTTTATTTCATGACCATTTGGGGGGCCGGCATTGGCAAAGTTTTTATCTACTATCAGTTCTAAGGCACTGCCGCACGGTTTCATCCTGTTTCTTGTGTTGGCGGGCTTGATTGAAGCTTTATCCGCGCGGCTTCTCGCATCCTTGCCGCCGCGTCACAGCCCCCAGAGGGTGATTCAATCACTGCGTGAAACTTTGCAGACGGATCCAAAAGCGCTTATTTTGGGGGATAGTTTTGCCACGAATGCTTTTTATGCCAAAGATGAAATCTTGCCCCAGGACGATCCGGCGGTCGCGGATTTTCTGAGTCTTTCCACCAATACGGGCGTGACGTTCGCGGGGCAGTATTTTCTTTTAAAACGCTTCTTAAAATCCCATCCGCCGCCGGAAAGGGTGTTTTTGATCTTTTCACCCGGCGCGTGGGAAATCACCTTGGGCCCGCTCTCCGACAATCATTTCTTTTCGCTTTTCACGCGCTGGGATGAAATCGCGGAAACGGGGAGGATGACGCGGAATCCCATTTACGCGGTCAAAATGATTTATTATAAATTTTTTCCTTCCGCGCAAGGGCGTTTCTATTGGGCCGAATTTATGTCAAAAAGCGAGGCCGCAAGAAACAAGGTGATGCATTACTTGAAGACATACGGATGGAGCCGGTTCACGCCCGAAAAGGAGAAAGCCCTGTTTGAGATTTCCCGGCCGCGGCCCATCTTGGAAGAAGGTGTGCGCCAAGCGGAAATCCGCGATCTGCCGGATACCACCGCGCACCCAAGGCAGGCGGCGTCGGTGCCGTTCAATCTCGATTTCTTTGACAAGATCTGCGGGTTGGCAAAAACGTATTCCATGAAACTTTATTATTTGGACGCGACGCTTCCTGAAACGGAATTTTACAGGCTGCCGGATGCGTATTTCGGCGCGGTGGGCCGGGAACTCGAGCGCCGCTGCGAGGTGCTGACTTATGCGAACGCCATGGCGCCCGTAGCCATGGCGGACGAATGGTTTTATGACGCCGTCCATTTCAATCAGATCGGATCGGAGATCTATCTGCAGGAATTTTCGCGGGCTTATAAGGCCTTGGTTGAATCGGGAGATTAAATCAAGATGCGGACGAGGAAACCGAGCGCCGCCGCGTAAAGATAGCTCAGAAAAAAATCGATGCGGTCTTGAAGCTTTTTTGAAATGAGCCGGGTCAAACCCACCAACGGCGTTGCCATGATCAGGAATCCGCTGGACGAAAAGAAAAAGGCGGCCGTCACCAGGCTTCTTTCCACGAACCCTTGCGCCACTTCAATGAAAGACAGGTAATAATCTTCCCGGTCTGAGAAAGTTCTTCTGACGCTGTTCAAAAAGTACGTCCCGCCGATCGTCGACAACAAAAATAAGATGATATAAACCGTGCGCATGCTGCTCATGTAGAAATAATTGATGCCCGGGATCCACGGATATTCCAAACGCACGTCGCTGATCGGAAACAAAAATACCGCCGAGATAAAAATCAGATGCAGCATTTGGTCGAGCGCGAAAAACACGAATGAAAACCGGGGGTAGGATCGCTGCAAATCGTCTTTCATGAAATCCTGAAAAAAATGAATCAGCGCCAGTGCGCCGATGATGATCCAAATGGTCGGATCTGACAGATAGGGAACCAGGAACACGGTCATGACCACGACATGCATCAGGGCGTGCAGGACGTTTTCGAAGCGGGTGCGGGATCCGGTGCGATAGAGTTCCGCGGTGTAGGCGAGAAGATCCGCCACGAGATGAGCTAAAAAAATCTTCAGGAACAGAAACATAGATTTCCTTTGTTTTTTTCGAGCATCCCAGTGTTAATGTATTATGACACAAATATCGGCTAAGACACGAATATATTAATTTCTTGCACGGAAACACCCGAAACCATAAAAAAGGAAGGATTTAAACGACCCCTCGATTTTACGGGAAAGGGAAGGGGTGGAAACCCGTTCACTCATAGGATCGAGCAATCGTTGGGAGTGAACTTGCTCCCGTAAAATGTTACGTTTAAAATCCTTCCTCTACAATAGTGCCTGATTACGGTACGGGCTGTCAAATTCCTCTCAGTCCCGTCCCGCTGCCCGTTAAGGTCGAACCCTCGCGCGCCGATAAGTTCAGTATCACGGTGAAAAAAAGCCCTTTCCTCCTAAGCGCCTATGAAAAAGTGATCCGGGCGGCGTGGATTCTCGGAGTCGGGTTGTTGTGTACGGGCGCCCAACCCCTGATACCCATGCAGCCGGCGGTTCACCCCTTTCCCAGAATCGACTTACCGCCTCCGCAGCTCATGACTGTAGAAATGGCGCAGCACGACCCGGAAAAAGAGGTGGGTTCGGCCGGCAGGCTCGTCCGTCAATTGGAACAGGATTATCGCGTCCGGCGCTTGTTCGCCGTTTCGTCTTAATGCGGCGGAAGCGGGTCCGTTCCATGCCCGTGCTGCAATGATTTTAAAGTAGAAAACTCACTCGAAAGAAGCCATAATAAAAATATGAGCTCCGTCAAATATATCTGCACCCATTGCGGCAAGCGGTTTGAAGCCGAAGAAAAAGAAAATCTGGAATGCCCCGGATGTTTTTGGTCCACTTCGGTGAAAAAAGAGGTCGAGGCACCGCCTGCCGAAGAAAAAGCCCCGAAAACCCCGGAGCCCGCCGCCTCAAAGCGGGCCGCTGCGTTTTCATTCAATCAATCGCCCATCTTAAAAAAAGGCCTGTGGTCCGTCGTGCTTTTGCTGCTCATTGTCCTCGCGGGCTGGCTGGGGGGCCGATTGTGGAATTCCTTGGAAGCATCACGGCAAAAAAAGCAGGAGGAGCAGGCGCGCGAAATCCGTATCGGGGACAAGAAGACCAAACGCTCGGAGCAGCCGGCCTTATTATTGAGTGAAGCCGAAAAGACGGTTTTGGACCGTCGCGCGGAGATTCCGGATGACCGCAAACCTTCCGAAGAGGAAGTCGCGGCATTGAACGTCAGAGTCAATGTGCAAACCGGTTTTATCGAAAAGCTGCCGTCGCAGGCTTGGACGGTCACGGATTATGAGGAATTGATTTCAAGCCAGGAAAAGGCTTACAAAATTTTATTGCCGGGAAGTTATAAAAGGAAATTGAAGAAACTGTTTGTAGAAAAATACAAGCCGGCCGCACAGGCCTTTTCGGGAGGCGATCTTTTAAACGCGCGTAACGGCTGGGTGGAATCGCTTGCGTTTCCCGTATACGCCGATAATCTGGCCAAGCACCGGGGCGTGGTGTTGACCATGCTGAAACCCTTTATCCAGGATACCCTTTCTAAAATCGGAGCGATCAACGCGGCCTTAGTCGAGCAGCGCGTCAGGGACAGGGAGAGGCAAATCAATGAAAGTTATCAGGAAATGATCGCTGCCATTGAGGCGAGCGATTGGGTGAAGGCCTATGCCTTAATCGGGCGGCTTGAGCAGGAAATCAGCGCGTTCGATGACCCGGAGGCGCTTGCGGGGGCGCCCATCCCGTATCCGGACGTTGTCAATCGGGTTGATGACGGCATACGCCTGACGCTTTTTGAGCTCTTGTCCAAACCGCCGATTTCCGTGGCGGATTGGGAGCCGCTTCGGCGGGATTTGCGCGTTAAAAAACAGGTCTTGGCGGTATTGCTGCCTGATCATATCGCGGCAGTGCGGCAAACCTATCAGCAAGCCCTGGAAGCGATCGGGAACGAGCAATGGAACGATGCCCTCGCGCTTTTGCGCAAAATTACGGATCCGCCGGAACTCAAGCGGGATGCGGAGGAAAAGGCCGTCATATTGGAAAAATTGAGTAAAGCTTCTGCTTGATTCCAGGATTAAATCGAGTTAAGCTTGAAACGATGAAGCGCATCGATTTCAGACAGAATAAAAATATTCAAACGAAGGCGACGTCTCAGAAATGGGACAAAAAGATGCCGCATCCGGGCAAGGCCGATGCCGCCGCCGAAGGTCCGGCACAGCCGCTGCACGGAGGCGCGATATTCGGATTGGTCTCAAATATGCTGATGGCTTCTAAAATCGCGCAGGCGGCCAAGCATCATCACTTGGGCGTGCATAATTACGACAGGGCCGAGACGCTTTTGGAGCATGCGCGGGCGAAAGCCCCCGCCCTGATCATCATGGATTGGGACGGTTGCGAGGCCCAGGCGTTCGAGACACTGAAGAAACTGCGCGCGGACGAAAAGCTCGGAAAAGTGCCGTCCGTCGGATTTATGTCGCAATCCAAGGGGCATTTGAAGGAAGAAGCGGAACGCGCGGGATGTCACCGTGTTTATTACAAGTCCGATTTCCCTAAACTGCTGGATGAGCTCATGGTGAGGTACGCCGTATGATTTTTCATCTTGGTTTTGAACTTCCCAAGCCGGTTTCGAATGAACTCAATCATGAAACGACCGCTCTGACGGACGCGGAAATCAAGATCATCAAAACCCAAATCCGGAAGAATTCGCATTGCATCCATGACTATGTGGAACGGTTGGATTTGCTCGTGAACAAAGAGCGCTATCCGCGCCGCGCCGTGTTTATCGAAAAAATCAGGCGGCGCATGTTTTTATTGATGGAAGAAAATGACACTTTCCGGAAAGTGCTCTGGCGGCATTTTCAGACAGAAGAAGTGGTTGTGAACGCGGAAACGCGTTAAAAGTTCTCCTTTCGTTTTCTTCTCCCGTTACTCTCTGAGAAAGGATTTGAGCGTGGAACAGCAAGTGACAACTTTGATTTTGGGCGGCGGAAAGGGAACGCGTCTTTTTCCGCTGACGAGTTATCGTTCCAAACCGGCGGTGCCGATCGGCGGGAAATACCGTCTGGTTGATATTCCGATTTCCAATTCCATCAATTCGGGCTTGCGGCGCATTTTTGTGCTGACGCAATTTAATTCCACCTCGCTGCACCGGCATATTCACCGCACGTATCCGTATGAATCGTTCAATCAAACCAGCGTCGAGCTGCTCGCGGCCGAGCAGACGCTTGAGCATAAGGAATGGTTTCAAGGCACGGCGGATGCGGTCCGCAAGCATTTGCCGCATTACGGGATGGAGCGCACGGACGTTTTTTTGATTCTGTCGGGAGACCATTTGTACCGGATGGACTACCGCGAAATCTTAAAATTTCATTTTGAAAATAAAGCGGATATCACGATTGCCACGATTCCCGTGGTGAAACGGGACGTTCCGGGTTTTGGCATTATGCAGATCCGTCCGGACGGGCATATCACGGCCTTCCGCGAAAAACCCACGCCGTCCGATCCGATCGGCGATTTTGTCATCCCCGCCAACATCC
>JBFHCO010000041.1:0-13517 GCA_041585205.1 Candidatus Omnitrophota bacterium
CCTTGAGAGCGCGCTGCCAGGAGGGATGCGTATGCTGAATAATGCCGTCGTCCGTGGTGTGACCTTTCAGAACATAAAATTTGGATTCCCAAAACCGGCAGCCGATAAATCCGATCAAGCCGGCTGAGAGAATAATCGCGGGGAAGGGGATATTCAAAAAAAAGATGGCGACAAAAGCCGCGCCGGACAGCGCGAACATCACTTCATTTTTAAGCGCCTTTTTCCCGATGCGGATGACGGCTTCAATCACTACGGCCAGAACCGCCGCTTTGAGCCCGAAAAAAAGCGAGGAGACCAACGCGGTTTGTTGGTACAAGGCGTAGAGTATGCTCAGAATCAAAATGGAAACAAAGCCGGGCAGCACAAAAAGTAAACCGGCCGTGAGCCCGCCTCGCGTGCGGTGGAGCAGCCAGCCGATATAGGTCGCAAGCTGCTGGGCCTCGGGACCGGGGAGCAGCATGCAGTAATTTAAGGCATGCAGAAAACGGTTTTCACTGACCCATTTCTTTTCATCCACCAGGATGCGGTGCATGACCGCAATCTGGCCGGCCGGCCCGCCGAAACTCAAAAGGGCTACCTTGACCCATACGCGCACAGCTTCGCCGTAGGAAACATGCGAAAGACCCGTTTGTTTCGGCTTGTTGTTCAAGATAAGGTGCGTTTTCCTGCTTAGGGTTATAATCGGAGAATTATATTATCAGAAATTTCACTCAGAAAGTGGTATGATTATTTTGAAAAAAAGGGGTTCATATGAAAAAAGTATTCATTTTGCTCTGGGTGGTTTTTGTCATGAGTTCCATGCCCGCTTATGCTGTCCTGGGTATTTTTGACAAGCGTCCAGCTGAGGAGCAGCGCGAAGGCTTTATCGAGCAATCCCAGGAGATTCTCAACGAACTGTATGCCATGAAACCCGAGGCGCGCCAGGCGGTGGAATCCGCCTATGGCTATGCCACCTTCAGCAATTTCGGCATGAAAATCTTCCTCGCCGGGGGCGGTTCGGGCCGCGGTATCGCGATTTCCAATAAAACGGATGAAAAGGTTTATATGAAAATGGCCGAAATTCAGGCCGGCCTCGGCCTGGGGGTCAAAAAATTCATGCTGGTCTGGGTGTTTGAAAACAAGAAGGCCTTTGATCAATTCGTGCATTCCGGCTGGGAATTCGGCGGCCAAGCCTCCGCCGCCGCCAAATACGACGAAAAGGGCGGGTCTTTTCAGGGTGCCGTTGCCGTGGCGCCCGGCGTGTGGCTTTATCAAATGACCGACAAAGGGCTTGCGCTTGAACTCACCGTCAAAGGCACGAAGTATTTCAAAGATAAAACCCTCAATAAGTAGGCGATCAAAACCCTGCACGATTTTTGATTGCAATTCCCTTCATATTGGTTAAGATTTGTGACTCGGCACTCATAGATATTTAAGCGGGGGTGGCGGAACTGGCAGACGCGCTGGACTCAAAATCCAGTGATCGCAAGATCATGAGAGTTCGACTCTCTCCCTCCGCAGTATTCTTTAAAAAAATAGGGGGCAAGCATGCACTGACTGCCTGTCCTCTATTTTTTTTCATGCATATTGTTGTACGTTTAATGTATGATGTTGAATAAAAGCTTTATTTACATCAAGCATTGAACTTTCAACAAGAAAGAATAACTCCCACAACGGAGGATGTATGATACGAACCCACCGACTTCTTTCTACGCTGACTGTCTTAACCTTTCTCGCCGGTTGCGCCACTGCTGCTAAAGTAAACTATCAGCACGATCCGACCGCGAATTTTTCAGGCCTTAAAACCTACAGTTGGGCCTCCATGGAACCGCTCAAAACTGAAGACCCCCGTGTCGATCCCACGAAAGTGGATGCGCGCATCCGCCAAGCGATTGACAGCGAGCTTGCCGTGAAGGGGTATCAAAAGGTGAATTCAGGCGGAGATTTTCAAGTGCTGTATCATGCCGCGGTGGAACATAAAATCGATACCCAGCGCCAAGATATTTATGCGGACGCCGGTGAATTCGGCCGCTCTTGGATGGGTTGGGAAGACGTGACAACCGAGTTCGACGTGGGTTCGCTGGTGCTGGACATTCTCGATCCAAAATCCGAAAAATTGATCTGGCGCAGTTCGGCCAACAAAACGATCGATTTGGAAGCGAGTGAAGCGGAAAAAGACGCCCGGGTCCATGGCGCCGTGCATGACATGTTAGCCAACTTCCCCCCGAAATAACGCGAAAGGATTTTTCACATGCGATATTCGATTTTATTATCGCTTGTCATTGCCGTAACCGTCAGCGGGTGTTCGACCATCAAAATCAGCGCCGATTATGATCCGCAGGGTGATTTTTCGAATCTCCGCTCTTATGCCTGGATGCATGACGAACAGCCTAAAACGGGGAATACATTCTTAGACAGCCAAGTGCTCGATACGCGCATACGCCGAGCCGTGGATGATCAGCTGCTTTCGCAGGGGTTCCGCAAAGCGTCCGATGACGAGGATGCGGATTTTCTGCTTCGCTATCACGTGACAATCGAGGATAAGACGGATATTACGACCTTCGGAAATTATGACGGCTATATGTGGCATCGTCCGTATGCTTATGCAACGGGTCCGGGTGCTTATTATCATTCCCCTTATGCGCAAACTCAAACCGTCGTGACGCAGTATCAGGAGGGGACGCTGGTGGTGGATATTATTCAGCCCGAAGACGAACAATTGGTGCTGATTTGGCGGGGTACGGCCCAGGCCGAAGTGAAACAGACCGCCGGCCCCGAACAAAGGGAAAAGCGCATCCGTAAAGCCGTCGGCGACATGTTCTCTTATTTTCCTCCGTCTAAAAAATCGTAACACCTTTCCTTTCAACAGGTTCAATATTTTACTTGCATTCAACCTCTGAAAAGGCAAAATAGATTATTCCAACCGCTCTATGGTAGACACAGGCCGCGTTGACCGCGTTTTTAAATTGGGTTTATTTCCGCCGCTGATTGCCTTCTGGCTTTTTGCCGCCGTATTGTTTTCTCCCTTTTTAGCCGAAGCAGCTGATCCGGCTCCTGCTCCAACGAATACCGCAAAGGTCGCTGACGCAGCGACTGCCCCGGCTCCTGCTGTGCCCCCTTCACCCTTGGATGAACTCGGACGCGGCACCCCGCGGGGAACGATTGAAGGATTTCTGAAAGCGGGCCGCGAACGCGATTATGCCAAGGCCGCTAAATTTTTGGACTTGCGCTTTATGTCCGCCGGGCGCGCGGAGGAACAGAGCACCGAACTGGCGCGCCGCCTCAAAATCGTCATGGACCGCATCGCTTGGCTTGATCCGCTTTCCATCAGTGATAAGCAGGATGGCAATCTTGAAGACGGCCTCCGGCCGGATCGCGAAGCCATTCATCGCGCCGAGGGGGTGGATCAGGTCTATGAAATCACGCTGCAGCGCGTGCGCCGGGATGACGGGGTTCAAATCTGGAAATTTTCACCCCAGACCTGCATGCAAATCCCTCGAATGTACCGGGAATTCGGCTACGGTCATTTGGGTGAAATTCTGCCGCCTTTCTTTTTTGAATTCGATATTCTCGGATTGAAAGCGCATGAAGTCATCGGAATCATTGTCTTCGGCTTGATTTCTTATTTTATTGTTTTGGTTTTCATGAAACTGGTTTTCATTGCCAGTCGGGCGCTGAAGAATCAGGCGTTGATGGATTTTCTGCAGCATGTCAGCGCTCCTTTGAAGTTGTTGCTCTGGATATCCGTGTCCCGCCAATTCATGGTACTCCTGCCGATTTCAGCGACGATGAACATGATGATGGAAACCAAAACCATTCCCATCATCGCCGCGCTCTGGACCGGTATGCGCATTCTTGATTTCATTTTTGACCGTTGGAAAATCCAATTCATTCTGAAGGGTCAAGCGGGGGCGCCCGCGTTGCTCAATTTAGGCAACCGCGTTCTTAAATTAGTGGGTCTTGTGATCGGTGTCACGATTTGGCTCGATAACATCGGGTTTAAAGTCACGACGGTCCTGACCGGTCTCGGGGTAGGGGGTGTCGCGGTGGCACTTGCCTCTCAGAAATCAATCGAAGATATTTTCAGTGCGGTCAGTATGTTTATCTCGAAACCGGTCCGGATCGGGGATTTTGTCCGTTTCGACGGCAAATTGGGCACGGTTGAAGAAATCGGCCTTCGCTGGACGCGTGTTCGCACCCTTGAGCGTGCCCTTATCAACATTCCGAATGCTCAATTCTCAAACATGCATCTTGAAAACCTGACCCAGCGCGACCGGATGTGGTATCACCCGAGAATTTCCGTCCGTTACGAGACGACGCCCGACCAGATGCGGCACCTGCTTGTTGAAATTCGGAAAATGCTGTATGCCCATCCGAAGGTTGATCCGGATCCGGCCCGTATCCGCTTCACGGAATTCGGAGATTATGCCTTGATGTTAGATATCTTTGCTTATGTCAATACAAGCGACTATAACGAATACCTGGCCATTGCCGAAGACCTTAATTTGCGAATCATGGACCTTGTCAAATCCTCCGGCGCCGAATTCGCGTTTCCTTCCCAGACGCTGTACATGGGTCGGGACAGCGGTATTGATGCGGAAACGGTCAAAAATGCCGAAAATGCCGTCACCAAGTGGCGCCAAGACGGCAAGCTTTTTCTGCCTGACTTTCCCCGGGAGGAAGTCGCGCGACTGCGCGGAACGCTGAAATATCCGGAAGGATCCCAAACTCAATCCAGGTGAACCGATGAACGCATCTTTTCCGAAGCAATTGTCTTTGACCGAAGCCCCGAGTTATCTGAGCTCTATTGAAGAGCACGAAGATTACTTTCTCTTGAAGCTGCAGGGCGCGATTGATATGTCCGCCATTGCCGCGGGCCGCCCCATCATGGATAAAGTCATCAAACAGCACCGTCTCTTAAGCAAGCACGTGATTTGCGATCTTTCCGGCGTCGAACATGGAGACACCGCGAGCATCGCGGCCGTTATTATGCGGCTTTCCGAAGTGAAAAAGGCCGGCAAAAAACTGGTTTTTTGCAAAGTGCCCGAACTGCTGCGAAATATCATCGACATTTCCAAAGTGGATCAGCTGATCGAGATTCACGATTCTGCCGAATCCGCTGCCCGAACCATTCAATCCTGAATCAAATAGAAAACATCTCATGCGTCATTGGTATAAAGAACCTTTATTGCATTTTGTGATACTTGGGGGGCTTTTATTCGCCGTTTACGGCTGGTTGAACCACGAAGCAAGCCCTGAGCCGGGTGTTGTGCGCATCACCGAAGCGGATGTGAATTGGCTGAAAGAAATGTGGACGCGCCAAAGGCAAAGACCGCCGGAAGAAAGAGAACTGCGTGGTTTGGTGGCGGATTATCTCAAAGAGGCATTACTGGCACGGGAAGCGCGCGATCTCGGGTTGGAAGAAAACGACACCGTCGTGCGCCGGCGGCTGGCACAAAAAATGGAGTTCCTCTTGCAGGATACGGCCCGCCTGGCCGAACCCGGCGAAGCCGAGTTACACTCTTTTTACGAAACAAACCGATCACGCTATCAAACGTCCAAAAAGATTTCATTCTCTCAGATCTATTTCAAATCAGAAGCGTCTGCGCGGAAGGCTTTGGAGGAAATACCGAACGGGGATTCGTCTCAATTCGGAGACCCGACGCTTTTAGAACGTGAATTCGCGGAAGAGGAAGAAAATGAGGTGGCAAACCGATTCGGAAGGACATTCGCTGAATCCGTATTTAATGTTCATCCTGATTCGTGGCAAGGTCCGGTAGCCTCGGCTTACGGATTTCATCTTGTGCGTGTCACTGAGCGTCAGGAAGCCTCGCAGATTTCATTCGAGAAAGCGCGTCCCCGCATACTGATGGATTGGCAGTATGAGCAGCAAGCTAAAATCAACAGAAGTTTTTTTGATAAATTGCTTGAAAAATACGATGTTGTGATTGATGAAACCGTGAAACCTCTGGTCGAACCGGTAACAGCCTTGAAAGAAAAAATCCAATGAGTTTAAGGTCAAGAGCGTTCTCGTCGGGAATCGCCGCTTTATTCGGCATCTTGATATTTACTTCAAGCGCTTTTACCCACGAACTGCGTCCGGCTTATCTCGAATTGCGCGAAGAAAATGCCGGTGAGTTCAGCGCGCTGTGGAAAACCCCGATGCGCGGGGATCGGCGGCTTGCGCTTAGCCCGGAATTTTCCTTCCCGCATGAAATCGTGACGCCGTTAATCACACGGCAAACAGACGATGCGGCTGTTCAGACATGGAAATTCAGGGCGTCGTCACCCGTTCGGGGTGGGCAAATCCGGATCGCAGGGCTTGAAGGCACCATGACCGATGCCTTGATTCGCATTGAATTTACCGATGGGACGACCTGGACCGAACGTCTTACGCCGCAGCAACCCTACGCGGTTATTCCTAAAGAGCTTTCGGTTTTCGGGGTGGCGAGTGTTTACACTAAGCTTGGAATCGAACACATTTTATTCGGAATTGACCACCTGCTTTTTGTTTTAGGGTTGATTATGATTGCGCGGGGAGGGTGGCTGCTCGTTAAAACCGTGAGCGCCTTCACGGTGTCTCATTGTTTGACGTTAACGGCCGCAACGCTTGGCTGGGTGTATGTGCCTCAACAACCGGTTGAAGCCGTGATCGCGCTTTCGATTGTTTTTGTGGCGGTTGAGGCGGTGCATTGCTATCAAGGCCGGCAAAGTTTAACATCGCGCGCGCCCTGGCTTGTCGCTTTGACTTTTGGTTTTTTGCATGGCTTGGGCTTCGCGGGCGTCTTAAGTGAAACAGGTCTGCCGGCGGGACACATTCCGGCAGCGCTTTTATTTTTCAGCGCCGGTGTTGAAGCGGGGCATTTACTTTTTGTGGGTTTAGTCGTCAGCGCGATCACATTTGTCAAAAGAATCGAATTGTTTCTTCCCAGATGGGCAGATATGATACCCCCTTATGCCATCGGCAGTTTTGCGATGTTTTGGATGATGGAACGCATTTCTTTATTTTGAAACGGAACCAACCAAACAGGAGAACCCGTGAAATCCAAATTCATACCCTTGCTTCTTGTAATCACCATGCTTAGTCTCAGTGCCTTGCCTGCCATGGCTCAGGATGCCGGAAGTTACGACGCCGCGTCACTGGAAAAGGTGTTTCCGTCCAAACCACCCTATTCTCCTTATGCCGGAAGCAAATTTCCGATGCGTCCGTTTTTTGGAGATACGCATCTGCACACCGCGAATTCATTGGATGCGGGTGCCGCCGGGTGCCGCCTCAGTCCGGAGGACGCCTATCGGTTTGCCAAGGGTGAAGAAGTCACCTCATCGACTGGGCAGCAGGCGAAACTTTCCCGGCCGTTGGATTTTCTCGTAGTAACAGACCATTCGGACGGGATGGGATTTATGCCGCAGGTCATCGGCGGAGCTCCGCAAATCATGGCGGATCCGCAGGGCCGGAAATGGCATGAAATGATTCAAGCGGGAAAGGGCTCAGAAGCTGCTTTTGATATTGTGAGAAATTACTCCGCGAAAACCATTTCCATGAACATCCTTCCGATGCCGGGCACCTCAGCCTATGGGGACACCTGGCAAAAAATCATGCATGCGGCGGAAGAGGCCAATGACCCCGGGCGTTTTACCGCATTTATCGGTTTTGAATGGACGGCCATGGCCGGCGGCGGCGGAAATAATCTTCACCGCAACGTCATTTATCGTGACGGTATCGAGAAAGCGAGCCAGGTTGAACCCTATACGACTTTGCCGCCTTTGGGCAGTATCAATCCGGAAGACTTATGGAAGTGGATGGAAGCCTATGAACAGAAAACGGGCGGTAACGTCCTTGCTCTGGCTCATAACGGGAACGTTTCCAACGGCCTGATGTTTCCGACGGTCGAAGCCTTCGGTAAGAAAATCGACCGTCATTACGTCGAGCAACGCGCCAAATGGGAGCGGCTCTACGAAGTCACCCAGATGAAAGGGGACGGAGAGGCGCATCCTTTTCTTTCGCCCAATGATGAATTCGCCGACTATGAAACTTGGGACAAGGGCAATCTGGATCTCACGGAACTCAAAAAGCCGGAAATGCTTAAACATGAATATGCCCGGGAAGCGCTGAAAAACGGATTGCGCCTTGAGGCGGAGCTCGGAGTGAATCCTTACAAGTTCGGTCTTGTCGGAAGCACGGATTCGCATACCGCTTTAACCGCTGTGGAAGAAAACAACTTTTTCGGAAAAGTGGCCCCGGGGGAACCCAACCCGCACCGTTTAAGCAAACCTTTTATGCAGGATCCGAAAACCGGGGCAACGATTATGGAATGGGAAGTGACCTCTTCAGGTTATGCCGCCGTCTGGGCCACCGAGAACACACGTGAATCGATTTTTGATGCCATGGAGCGCCGGGAGACTTATGCGACAACCGGCCCCCGTATGATCGTCCGCTTTTTCGGAGGCTGGGATTTTACCGCCGAAGATGCCAACAACCGAATGCCGGCTAAAGTCGGATATACCAAAGGGGTTCCGATGGGTGGCGATTTGAAAAATGCGCCGGCGGGAAAATCACCGACCTTTCTGGTGGCGGCTCTCAAAGATCCGATCGGCGCCAATCTGGACCGTTACCAAATCATCAAAGGATGGCTGGATGCGGAGGGTAAAGTGCATGAAAAAATTTATGACGTCGCTTGGAGCGGTGACCGCCAGCCCGGAGCGGATGGGAAATTGCCTCCCGTCGGCAACACCGTGGATGTTCAAAATGCGAACTGGACCAATACGATCGGCGCAACCGAATTAATCGCGGTGTGGAAAGACCCCGATTTTGATCCGACGCAAAGCGCCTTTTACTACGGCCGCGTGATTGAAATTCCGACACCGCGCTGGACGGCTTATGATGCCAAATATTTCGGCGAGCAGGCGCCGGAAGATGTTCCGATGACAACTCAGGAGCGCGCCTACACCTCACCGATTTGGTATACTCCGGAGATATAACTATGAAAATCCGGATTCTGCTGTTTTTAGTCATTGCGATCAATCTGATCTTCTCGCCAGGTAATGTATTCGGTGGTGAACAAGGGCATTACCTTGCCGGCGTGATGGGTGTTCGCGATTTGGATCAGCCTCCCAAGGGTGTTTACTTCGCCGTCTATGATCTCTATTACCACGCCGGCGAATATCAGGATTCAAGCGGGAATGAATTGGATTCCATTTCACTTGCGCGTTCCGTTGGCGGCTCCGTCACGCGGGAAATCAATCTGATCGGCGGACGAAGCATTCCGGTGACACTGAGGGGGAGTGCTACTGCAAACCTCGATGTGGATCTGGACATTCAGTTGGATATGATTCTCCATCAACCGTCGGTTGTTTGGGCGACGGGGCTTAAAATATTGGGAGCGGATCATGCGGTGTTGGTCGGTGTGCCCTTCGGGTATGTCGATATCGATGTGGAGGGTAATGCGGTTTTAAGAGCCTCCGCCACCGGAACGCTTGAAATCGGCGGCATTTCAAGAAGTATCTCCCTGGCGGGAACGGCGCAGCGAAGTTTTGAAATCGAAGACAATAAATACGGGTTTGGAGATATGCTCGTGCAGCCGGTTTGGCTGCAATGGAGCGATTATAAAAATTATTCCGTAGGGACAACCTATTCCTTTTATGCCCCGACGGGCGCTTATGACGAAGGGGACATCGCTAACGTCGGGATGGGTTTTTGGACGCATCAATGGCAGGCTTACGGATACTATTATCTGCTCGGCGGTGCCACGGCCTTCCATTACCGGACGACGTATGAACTTCATAGTTACAAATACGATAAGGATGTCCGGCCGGGTCAGAACATGACGATCGAATACGGTCTTAGCCAATATTTGCATGAGCGATTCGCCGTCGGGGTGCTCGGCTATCACGGCTGGCAAATCACGGATGACCATGGTTCGGCAGCCTTGAACAAATCAGAGCATGACCGCTATAACGGCATCGGCGGTGAAATCAATTTTTGGCCGGTGAAGGGCAAATTGTTGGTCACGGGCCGCGTTTCAACCGAATACAACAACAAAGACCGCTTCGAGGGAATTTTGGCTGCCTTCAATATCACGTGGGCTTTCGGAGAGCCGATATCCGAAAAAGTGAAAAAACGCAATATGCAAAAAATCGCCTAGATACTTTATGCCCCTTCACAAATATCTTTCTGTTCTCATCTTAGTTTTGTTTTTGCCGGGGTGCATGTCGCTGCAAAAGAATCCCCCTTTGGAACAATTAAACTCACCCGAAGCGTACAATTTCACGAATATTTACAACCAAGAAGGCGGTACCGGTGACAATATCGTGGTGCTTTCGCTTTCAGGCGGCGGCACACGCGCCGGGGCCTTGGCTTATGGCGTGATGAAAGCGATGGACCAAGTGAAACTGCCCGACGGGCAGACGCTGATGGATGAAGTCAATGTCATTTCCTCCGTTTCAGGCGGCAGTTTTGCCGCCGCTTATTATGGTCTTCATGGTAAGGAAAAATTCTTTCAGGAATACAAGAATGAAGTGCTTGAGCGCAAGCTATCTTCCCGTCTCGTATTAAGCTTGATTCGCTTCGGTCATTGGATTCCAATCATGTTTTCACCCAACTTAGGGCGAAGTGATGTCGCTCAAAGGCTATACGATAAACAATTTTACGACGGAAAAACCTTTGCCGACATGCCGCGCAAGTGGCCATTTATCATCATTAATTCTACGGATATGGCGCAAGGCACAACCTTTTCATTCATCCAAGAGCAATTCAACCTTCTTTGCTCTGACGTGAATGACGTCAAAATCGCTCGTGCCGTGACCGCCTCTTCGGCTTTCCCCGGCCCCTTTACCCCGCTTACTTTTAAAAACTATCCAAAATCCACCTGCGGTTATGAATTCCCAAGCTGGGTCGATCAAGCCTTGTCTGCTCCGCCTGAAAAAGACCTTGAACAATTCACTTGGGCGCAGAATTTAATATCTTACAAGGATCCTGAAGTCAGAAATTGGATTCATGTGTTTGACGGCGGCGTAGCGGATAATCTGGGCATGCGGTCGGTGCTGGATAATTTTCGTATGGGGAATTGGCAAGTGCTTCTTGATGAAGATCATCGTATCAAAGCGAAGAAAGTCATTGTGGTGATTGTCGACGCCAAGCCACCCAACAAATACTCAAGCAGCAATAAACCTAAAATACCGAAGCTGATGAGCGTCATGATGAATGCCGCGACATTGCCGATGCGCAATTATTCGGTCAAAACCGTTCAGGAATTCGCTCTGCGCGTCGGGGAAAACAGAACGGCAACTCGTAACTTCAAGGTTTTTAAGCATCTCTGTGACCAAGTCCATAGCGGAGAGGGGGCGCGCGAGGCTTGCTACCAGGAATTTGAAGGCCCCTTCGGCGGGCGCTTTAAACCGCCGTTTCCGGATAATTATCTGATCCATATTCAATTTGATTCCATCAAGGATCCGGCATTGCTCGAAGAAATAAGCGGCATTGGCACCAGTCTGCAGCTTAAGAAAAGCCAGATCGATTTGCTTGAGGATATGGGCGGAAAGCTGTTGCGGGAATCACCGTCCTTTCATAAACTGGTCAAAGATTTGGGCGCCCAAACCGCTCAGCCACTTAAGGATTAATAAGGCGTCATCAGCTTTCCTCAGCGCACACCGAATGCCGGAACTTCCTCTTTATTCTTCCTTGTGTTAATATAATTCATTATGGCAAGCGGAGTTAAAGCATATCCTTTCGATCAAATCGAGCCCAAATGGCAGGCAATCTGGGAAAAAAACCGGACTTTTCGGGCCTCGGATCCGGGCGAAGAGGGAAGCGAAAAACCGAAATTCTACGTGCTTGACATGTTTCCTTACCCGTCAGCAGCTGGGCTGCATGTCGGCCACCTGGAAGGCTATACCGCCACTGACATTGTCGCGAGATATAAAAGAATGCGCGGCATGAATGTCCTGCATCCCATGGGTTGGGACGCCTTCGGGCTTCCGGCCGAACAGCATGCGCTCGATACGGGGACACATCCCTCCAAAACCACGGCTTCCAACATCGCCAATTTCAAACGTCAGATCAAACGCATGGGTTTCAGCTATGACTGGGACCGCGAGGTGAACACCACCGATCCGGATTATTATCATTGGACGCAATGGATTTTTATGAAACTCTTCGAAAAAGGGCTCGCCTATGAAGCCGAGATTCCGGTCAACTGGTGTCCCGCGCTTGGGACGGTGTTGGCCAATGAAGAAGTGATTGACGGCAAAAGCGAACGCGGCGGACATCCCGTCGTGCGCAAGCCCATGCGTCAATGGGTGCTCCGGATCACAGCTTACGCCGAGCGCCTGCTCGATGATTTAAAAGATCTTGATTGGCCGGAACCGATTAAGGATATGCAGCGCAACTGGATCGGCAAATCCGTCGGCGCGGAAGTGGACTTTGTGCTGGAGCAAGGCGGTGAGAAAATCCGCGTCTTCACGACGCGTCCCGACACGCTTTTCGGAGCGACCTATATAGTCTTGGCGCCCGAGCACCCGCTGGTCGCGAAAATTACTGACCACAAACACAAAAAGAGCGTCGAAGAATATGTCAGAGCAGCGGCCAAAAAAACCGATTTGGAGCGGCAGGAATTGATCAAAGAAAAAACGGGAATCACGACGGGCGCCTCTGCCGTCAATCCTGTCAACGGGAAGAAAATTCCGATTTGGATCGCCGATTATGTGCTTGCCGGTTACGGTACGGGCGCCATCATGGCCGTGCCCGCGCATGACGAGCGGGATTATGAATTCGCCACAAAATTTAACCTTCCGATCACCACGGTCATTTTAAAGCCGGAGTACGCCAAGGACCGTTCGAAAATCGAAACTCAAAAAGAGGAAGGCGCTTTTACAGGTGAAGGTATTTGCGTGAATTGCACGACGTCTGACGGGAAATTTTCGCTCGACGGAATGCCGAGCGAAGAGGGGAAAGAGGCGATTACTGTTTGGCTTGAAAAGCAAGGGCTCGGCGCGAAGTCGATTCAATATAAGCTGCATGACTGGTTGTTCAGCCGTCAACGCTATTGGGGCGAACCGTTTCCCATTCTGCATGTGGACGGCAAACCCCAGCTTGTGCCCGAAGGCGAGCTTCCGGTACGGCTGCCTGAAATCGAAATTTATAAACCGACCGGGACAGGCGACAGCCCGCTGGCCGCCGTGAAAGAGTGGGTCGAAACCAAGGATCCTGCCACCGGCAAAAAGGCCCTGCGTGAAACCAACACCATGCCGCAATGGGCCGGCTCCTGCTGGTATTATTTAAGGTATCTGGATCCGAAAAATCATAAGCAGCTTGTCGATCCTGCGAAGGAAAAGTACTGGATGAATGTGGATCTTTACGTCGGCGGCGCCGAACACGCCGTGCTGCATTTATTGTACGCCCGATTCTGGCATAAGGTACTCTTTGATATCGGCGCTGTATCGACGTCCGAGCCTTTTCAGCGGCTCGTCAACCAGGGCATGATCTTGGGGGAAGACAATCAAAAGATGTCCAAATCGCGCGGTAATGTTGTCAACCCGGATGA
>JBFHCO010000042.1:0-13423 GCA_041585205.1 Candidatus Omnitrophota bacterium
CCCCCATATGTTGCATCCCGCGGCTATAGCTTAAGTTCCAAAAAAATCGTGTTGACACTGTTTTCAATAAAAGCTATACTCCAGCCGATAATAAAGTGGTGAAAAGTGGGGGATTGTGGGAAACGAAAGGTGGCAATAAAAAATCATGTTTTACGGTGAATATGAACATGCGCTCGATAACAAAGGCCGCGTCATCATTCCCGCGAAGTTCCGCGAGATTTTTAAGGAACACTACGCGGAAAAGTTTTACATCACGCGCGGTCTGGATCAGTGCTTGTTCGTTTTTACGGAAGAAACATGGAAGGCGCAGGAGCGCAAGTTCCGGGAATTGTCCTTCACGAAAAGCGAGGCGCGGCGATTCAATAGGCTTTATTTTTCGGGCGCCTGCGATGTCGTGTGCGACAAACAGGGGAGGATTTTGATCCCGGATTATCTGAAGCAGTACGGGGAAATCAAAGTGAATGTCATGATCATCGGCGTGTCGGACCGGATCGAAATTTGGGCGAAGGAAAAGTGGGAGCAGTTTTATCAGCAGAACAAAGGCAGCTTTGAGGATTTGGCGGAAAAACTGATTACCGAACCGTAAACGGAACACCGTTTAAAAAGAAAGGGAAAGACGATGGCGTATCGATTGCGATCCAAAATGGGCGTGGAAGTGCTTGAGTTCGAAGGTGATTTGGATGCGGTGGGGATGGTCAAGATGAAAAACAGATTAACCCGGCTTCTGAACAGAAACCACAAAAAGGTGCTGCTCGATATGAGCCGGACGCGGCGCGTGGAATTGGCCGGATTGGGCATTTTGGTGGACCGTTTATTAAAGGTCCGGGCCCAGCGCGGGGATATCAAGTTTTGCAACATGCGGCCTGAAATCGAAAAAACCTTCCAGATGATCGGTATCCGCGGGCTGATCGAGGCATTTCAAACCGAGGAAGAGGCGATTCGGAGCTTTGCCGCATAAACCCGTTCTTTTAAAGGAGGTCCTCGAAGGCCTCGAGATTCGCCCCGGAGCCGTCGTCGTCGACGGGACTCTGGGGAGCGGGGGACATGCCGAAGCCATCGTCAAACAAATCGGCGCCCAAGGCCGGTTTATCGCAATCGATCAGGATCCCGCCGCGCTCGAACGCTGCAGAAAATTGTTTCAGGACCATCCTCAGCTGAGTTTTTGCCACGAAAATTTCAGAAACATTGACAAAGTATTGGATTCACTCAACATTCGCGTGGTCGATGCCGTAATATTAGATGTTGGGTTTTCGTCGGATCAGATCGAAGAGGACCGGCGCGGTTTCAGTTTCGAGCGGTCCGGCCCGCTCGATATGCGCATGAATCCTCAAGGGTCGATTCAAGCGCGGGATTTGATTCGCGATCTTTCACAACCGGAACTCGAGAAAGTTTTCAGGGAATACGGAGAAATTCGCGGCGCGCGCTGGTTGGCCGAGGTGATTTGCGAGGAGCGGAAGAAGCGCCCGATCGAGACCACGCGGGATTTGGTTGATGCCGTGGAGCGCGCATGGCCGCCGAAAACGCCATCCTCGAAAAGCAAAAAGGGAAGCCGGCCCCCCTGGGCACGGCGCCATCCGGCGACACGCGTGTTTCAGGCCCTCCGGATCGCGGTGAATGACGAATTAAACGCGTTGGAGGAAGGACTCGAGAAGGGCTGGCAACGTTTGAAGGCGGGCGGCCGTATTGCGGTGATCAGTTTTCATTCTTTGGAAGACCGCATCGTCAAAAATCATTTTCGACAGTGGTACCGGAATCATGAAGCGCGGCTCGTCACCAAAAAGCCGGTGACGCCGTCGCGGGAAGAAATTAAAGACAATCCAAGATCCAGAAGTGCTAAACTGAGAATTGCGGAGAAAATAAATGAAGGGAACGGGTAAGACACTCATTTCAATCACGCTCGGTTCGTTTCTGCTGCTGCTTTTTGTGCACGGTCAGATTTCGCTGTTTCAAGTCTCTTACATGATCGACGTCAAATCGGAGGCCTTGGCGGAACGGAGCGAGGCCTACCGGCATCTCAAATTTGAAGTGGATCAGCTCAAGGCGCCGCGCATCCTTGAAGCGCGCATGAAAGATCTGAAGATGGATCTGACGCTCCCGAAGGAAGTGCGCGTCGTGCGTGTGCCGGTGGTCAAACCGCAGCAGATTCAGCACGCGCCGGTGACCGAATTCGAACTGCAGCCGTTTTCGCAAGGCCTGCTCAATTTTTTCGGGCGCTGGGTGAAAGTGGCCCAGGCTAAAACACAGCCTTGATGTTCCGGTGACCCGCGGGCATGGCTTCATCTCTTTCCGTTAAGAGATTCTGGTTCGCCAATTTCATTGTAGGCACGCTTTTCCTTATCGTCCTTTATCAGCTCTTCCAATTGACGGTCCTGCGCCGTGACAGCCTGCTCATCCTCGCCGAAAAGCAGCACCATTTAACCGTTGAAATTCCGCCGTTGCGCGGCCAAATTCTGGATCATAACGGCAAAGAGCTCGCGACCAGCCTGCGCGTGCCGTCCGTCTACGCCGTGCCGCGTCTCATGGGCACGGATGAAAAAGCAACCCTCGGCCGCAAACTGAGCGAGGTCCTGGGTCTGGATTTCAAATTCGTCGAAGAACGTCTTTCGCGCGACAAGGCCTTTGTCTGGCTCAAACGCAAAGTCCGCTTCGATGAAGCCGAAGCCATCCGCAAGCTGGAGCATCCGGGCCTGGGCATTCTGGAAGAATACAAACGCTTTTATCCGCAGGGGGATTTGCTGGCGCAGGTGCTCGGTTTCGTGAATATCGACAATCAGGGCCTGGAGGGCATCGAACTGTATTTCAACCGCGAGCTGCAGGGACGTCCCGGCCACCGCTTCACAAAACGCGACGCGCTCGGCCGTGAAATCAAGGCGTTTGAAATAAAAACGATTCCCGCCGTCGACGGCAACAAAGTCTATTTGACGATCAATCAATATTTCCAGTATCTCACCGAACGCGCGCTCGACCGCGCCTTCCTCAAATGGAAGGCCAAAGGCGGCGCCGCGGTGCTGATGGAAGCGAAAACCGGGCGCATTCTCGCGATCGCGAACCGCCCGACCTTCGACCCGAATCACATCAATACCTCGGATCCCGAAAGCCGGCGCAACCGCGCCCTGACGGACATGTACGAACCGGGCTCCGTTTTCAAAATCGTTCCGACAAGCGCCGCGCTGAATGAAGGCAAGGCCACGCTCGACACCAAGTTTTTTTGCGAGAACGGGGAATACCGCTACTTGCGCGGCCGCATCCTGCACGACGTGCACCCGTACGGCAATTTAAGCTTCCGCGATATTTTGATTAAATCAAGCAATATCGGCACGGTCAAAATCGCCGCGCTGCTTGATCCGAATATTTTCCAGGACTACGTCAAGGGCTTCGGTTTCGGAGCGGCGACCGGGGTGGACTTACCGGGCGAGGCCCCGGGTTTTACGCGTCCGCCGGCCCAATGGTCCAAGACCTCGCCTTTCAACATTCCGATCGGCCATGAAATCATGGTCACGCTCGTACAAATGACCACGGCCATGGCCGTCATCGCCAACGGCGGCGAACTGGTGACGCCGCATATTCTCTCGAAAGTGGAGGATCAGGCCGGGGTCGTTTTGAGGGAATCCAAACCGAAAGTCAAAAAACGGGTGATCCGTCAGGAAGTGGCCGATCAAATCCGTCATTCGCTGATCGGTGTGGTGGAGGAAGGCACCGGCAAAACGACCCGCATCGAAGGCATCCCCGTGGCCGGCAAAACGGGCACGGCGCAAAAGGTGCTGCCCGGCGGCAAGGGGTATTCACACAGCAATTTTATTTCCTCTTTTATCGGATTCGCGCCGGCTGATCAGCCGCAGCTTGTGATGGGTGTGATGCTGGATGATCCGAAGCCGAGCTATTACGGCGGGACGGTCGCGGCGCCGGTTTTCAAGGAAGTGATGGAGGCCGCCGTGCTGGCCCTCGGTTATATTCCGCACAATGCGGAACTGTTTGAGCCGGCTAAGGCCTTATCAGAGCTTCCAGAGAATCAGCCCATGCTGATGCAGGCTCAAGGCGGGGGTAAAGCAATTTCGCCTCCCGCAGCCCCGCCGGGCAGGTAACATTCACCTCGATCAAGAATCCTTCCATCACGTCCAAGCCGACAAACGACAGCCCTTCTTTCAAAAAATATGGCCGCATGGCTTCGGCCAAGCGGCGCTCCTTCGCGCTGACCTCGGTCGCATGAAAGGTCGCGCCTAAACTCAGATTCGTTCGAAATTCGCCTTCCGCGGCGTGCTTTTCGTAGGCGGTGAGAATCTCACCGTTCAGAATCAGCAGCCGCTTGTCGATTTGTTTGTCCCTGCATTGAATGAAGCGCTGCGCCACAATCATTTTTTGGCCCTGCTGCGTCACTTGCCCGATGACGGCCTGAGCGTCGGACGCATCCCTCTTTAAACGCCGCACCCCTTCACCGCCCTTCAGAGGCAGAGGCTTCAACACCAAATCCTGCCCGAGTTTTTTCTGAAAGCGCAGGATTTGCTCCGCGGAATTTGTGACCATCGTTTCCGGCGTCCAGTCCGGGAAGGCAAGCGCGGCCAATTTCTCATTGGCACTGCGAATGCCCCGCGGATGATTCACGACGGGGATCCGTGCGGCGATCAGCTCGAGTAAATACGTGAGATAAAGATAGTTTTCATCAAACGGGGGTTCTTTGCGGATCACGACCAGCTGAAATTCAGCGGCGGCCATGCGCCGCGGTTCAGAGACCTTGTACGGATGCTCCGCTTCGGGCTGCATGCGCCGCGCCTCAAAATAGATTTCCGGCGATTCATAAAGAATATCGCCCACGTCGCAGGCCCATGTCGCATGGCCCCGGCCCGCCAGCTCCTCAAGCAGATAAAGCGAGGTATCCCAAGCCCTGTCGAGCTTCGCCAAAGGGTCCAGAATGAAAAGTATGTTCATATTTGTCCTGTTGTCATCCCGCCGAAATACGGCTATTCTAAACGAAGTACGCAAAAGGAGAACACCTTTTTGAGCACGTTGACGGGCGAAGACCACATCAGTCTCATTCAATCCGAAGCCGATTTAGCCGCTTATTTCGCGCGCTTTGCCAAGCCGGTTGCGGCCCGCAAAATCGGCATCGAAGTCGAATTTTTCGGCATTCACCAAGCCACGGGGCAGGCCCTGCCGTACGAGGGCGCCGCCGGCATTCACGCCGCTTTAAAGGAATTGGTCCGGCGTTTCCGCTACGAGCCCGTGCTCGAAGAAGGCAACATCATCGCCTTGAAGCGGCATGACACGTCGGTCACGCTCGAGCCGGGCGGCCAGGTCGAATTGAGCGCGCCGCCGGCCTGGAATGTTTTTGAAATCGAACGGCAGGTTGAAAATTTCCTTTCCGAACTGCGCGAAATCCGTGCCGCCATGCCCGGCATCGAATGGATCACGCACGGCATTCACCCCTTCAGCCGGCGCCAAGACATGCCCTGGGTTCCGAAAACGCGCTACCGCATCATGGCCGAGCATTTCAAAACACGCGGCACGCAGTCGCATGACATGATGCAGCGCACCGCGACCAATCAGGTGAATTTCGATTACACGGACGAAGCCGACGCGCTCAACATTATGCGCACCGTGCTCGGACTGACCTCGATTGTCACGGCGCTATTCGCGCATTCGGCTTTCGCCGAAGGACGGCCGAGCGGATATATCTGCCAGCGCCTGGATATCTGGAATCACACCGATCCCGACCGCGCGGGACTGCTTGTGGATTTCACCGAAGCGGGCAAAACCTTTGAGGATTACGTGCGCTATCTCCTTGACATGCCGATGATGTTTCTCGTGCGCAAAGGCAAATGGATGGCTGTCCGCAACCGCACATTCCGGCAATTTATTCGCGAGGGGTACGAGGGCGCGAAGGCGACTTGGGGAGATTTTGAGCTGCATTTAAGCGGCGCGTTCCCGGAGGCGCGCTTGAAGCAATTCATTGAAATCCGCGGTACGGACTGCCAGCGCAAGGATTTGATCTGTGCCGTCGCCGCTTTCTGGAAGGGGATTCTCTACGACCGTGATACCCGCGAGAAGGCATGGCAGCTTGTGGCCGAAGCGCCGCGCGAGGAACGCTTGCGGCTGCATCAGGCTGTGCCGCATCAGGGGCTCAGCGCCAAGTTCTGCGGCAAACCGATTCTGCCGGTTGCGCGCGAATTGGTGCGCCTTTCCTGCGCGAGCCTGGAAAAACAAAAAGGCGCCTCCGACGCCGCCGATGAATGCCGCTTCCTGCACAAGATTTGCCATGATATTATCGACACCGGCAAAACTCCCGCACAGACATTGCTGGAGAAATGGAACGGGGAATTCGGGCAGGATCCCGCCCAATTAATCCGCTACTTAAGTATTGGCTAGCCGCTGACATTGCAGTAAAATACCGCCTTCGCGTCTCATTTTGAGTCCTCATTCACATCGGGATGTAGCACCCTCCGGGCCTACGGCCCGTAGGGCCGGAGGCAGCCTGGATAAAAGATTTGTTCATCGGGATGTAGCACAGCCTGGTAGTGCGCTCGGTTCGGGACCGAGAGGCCGCAGGTTCGAATCCTGCCATCCCGATATTTTTTGCTGCGCAAAAAATATCGGGACGGCGCGCCGAAGTTGCCTTAAGGGCGCGACCGTCCCTCTTGATTATTAAAGGAGAACGAAAATTTCGTCCCAGGAGGCCGCCCTCCAAAGGGGACAGTCCCTACAATAGGGACTGTCCCCCTTTCTTTTGCCCCCAAACTTGCATATTCCGAATGGGGTGCTATATTAATTATAGTTATGATATTTAAGTTAGTTAATAAACCTAGAGAGCTCAAGCCGTTAAAATGACCTATCAATGCCCGGTGTGCAATTTGGAAATGACGCGCGAACTCAAGACATTCCTGCAACATACTTATCAGCATATCGAAGCCGCTGTTTTGGCCGAGCACCCGCGCTGGAATGAATTGCCGGATGCTCACGGCCGCTGCGAGCGCTACCTGGCCCTGGCCAAATCGGGCAGTTTAAGCCGCCGGGATTTAAAAAATTTAGATGCCACTTAACCGGAATGGAAAGCCTGCGCGCAGGCAAAAATAAATAGGAGAGGTGAAATCAGTGAAAAAAATTATTATTGCGGATGATAATGATGCGATCAGAAATTATGCGAAAATAATCTTGGAAGAATCGGGGTATGAAGTTTCCTGCGCGAAAAACGGCAGGGAGGCCATTATGAAAATTAAAGCGGAAAAACCCGATTGCGTGCTGCTGGACATCATCATGCCCGATATTAACGGCGGCGAGGTCCGGGAGACGCTGCGCAATGACCCCGAAACGGAAAAGATCCCGGTTATTTACGTGACCGGACTCAAAGACCGCAATGAAAATGCCTACAGCAAAACGGCCCAAAACGAATATATGCTGGCCAAGCCCTTCTTGCCCGCGGAATTGCGCGAATTGACGGAAATCGTCATGCGCTCATCCGAGGCGCAGTCCACGCAGCAGCGCTATCAAAGCTCGGAAGATGCGCGATGAAAATATTGCATGCATGGCTTTTCGTTTTTATTTTCGGTGTCTTAGCCTGGCCGCTTCCGCTTGCGGCGAGTCTTGAAGAAGATGAGCCGGCCCCCGAAGAGCCCGCGGAACGATTGGAAACTTATTTTGATGAAGATACCGATCTGCCCGGTCCCGGCAACCCCATCCCGATTTCCAGCCCGCACGCGCCGGGCATGCCGCTCGACGGCGGGGGGGAATCGCCTGAAACCGGAACCGACCCCGATGACTGGGGTGAAGGCGAAGTCGAATTTCCGTATGACCCCGAGGCCAGCGAAAAAGCCAAATGGGATAAGCGGCTCAACAAAGGGGATTGGCGCGACCGCGCGTACTGGCTTCTCAAGAAAGATTTGATCGACCGCGGCCTGGATAAAGCCGGCTACCGCGTGCTGGTCGACGATGACGGCTTGCCTTACGTGGTTGATCCCGAAGGCAATCGCATCACGCCGAGTGAACCGTTCGGCCCTCCGCTGGACGGCGGGCCGCTGGTGCTGCCTGAGCCCGAACCGCCCGTCAACACCGATCCCGACGACTGGGGCGAAGCGGAAAAACCCTTGTAATAAAATGACGAACACGCACGAGAACATCCAGTTCTCGGCGTGTCGTCCTCGCACACCAGTGCGAGGGCTGGGGCGAAGCGGAACGTCCGTTATAAACGCTGAGCCTGCACCGCGGACGAGCCTGCACTCTTATCTCGAAGTGCCCGCCGGTATTCCGGAAGATCAGGACCGCCTCACTGCCCGGGCCCGCCAAGCGGTCGCGGTGCAGGAAAAAATCCTGACCCGCGGCAAAAAATCGCGTTAAAATAAAGCCGCCGGCATCCCTCAGTACCCGGTACTCAACAAGAAGGAGTCTTTATGAAACCCAAAACCGTGATGATTCTCGTTGTTGTGGCGTTTCTCGTGATCCTGGTTTTGCAAAACAGCGCCCCGGTTGCGCTCAATTTTCTTTTCTGGAAACTCTCCATGTCCGGGATTATTTTATTCCCGCTGATCTTTCTGGCCGGATTGTCGGTGGGATGGCTCGGCGGTTTTTTGATCCGCGGCCGCGGCCACGGCAATCCGTAATCGCAGAAAATCAGGGACAGGCGCATCCGCCGTGAAAATTCACACCTTGCAGCGCGAGCAGGCATTAAAGCAGCCGCTTGAAGCGGTGTTCGCCTTCTTCAACCGCCCCGAAAATCTCGAGGCCATCACGCCGCCGTCCCTGCGCTTCCGTATCTTAAGCACCCGACCCGTGCCCATGCGGGCCGGCACGCGCATCGACTACCGGCTGCGGCTTTTCGGCGTGCCCGTGCGCTGGACTTCGGCCATCACCGTGTATGAACCGCCGCATCGCTTTGTGGATGTGCAGCTCAAAGGCCCGTATGCCTTCTGGGAGCATGAGCATCTCTTCCGGAGCGAAGGCGGCCGTACGCATGTGAGGGATACGGTGCGCTACGCGCTGCCGGGGGGACCGTTCGGCCGTCTCCTCCACGGCCTGTATGTGCGCCGCCATCTTGAACATATCTTCCGCTTCCGCGCCCGCACGATTGCGCGTTTGCTCGGGGAATGACGGTCGCCCGGTCCGCCGCCCAATTTTCTCGACGTCGAGAAATTTCATGCGGCAAGGGGTCCGCAATTGACCGGTACAGGGGGTGCCCGGCACCTTCTGTTTAGCGGATGAGTGCGGCCCGCCGGAACCGCGGAAGGTTCCGAGCGGGATCGAGATCTCTGCTTTAAAATGGGTATTTACTTTATGACTTTAGGGTAAGATATCGGTATAGGTTGCGAATGAACGGACCCGGTCCGGTAAACATAAATCAGAAAGGCCCGTGATGAAAAAAACCAAGGCGGTTTCAATATCAACCCTGAAGGAAAGCGACCTTCCGGACATTCTCAATGAAAGCTCGGAATCGCTGATCGTCACCGATCCCCATCAGGAGGACAACCCGATCATCTACGTCAACCGCGGTTTCGAACGGCTGACCGGCTACCGCGCCGCGGAGGTGATCGGAAAAAACTGCCGCTTCATGCAGGGCAAGGACCGCGATCAGGAAAGCGTCGCGAAGGTGCGCGAGGCGCTGCGCCGGCAAAAGCCCGTGCATGCCGTGCTGCGCAATTACAAAAAAGACGGCACGCTTTTTTACAACTCGCTTTTCATCAACCCGGTGCGGGGACCCGGCGGCCGGCTGAAATATTTTGTCGGCATTCAGCATGACGACACGGAGCGTTTCGAAAGCGAGCAGCGCTTCCGCCAGCTTGCCGAAAATATCAGCGAGGTTTTCTGGATCACCAGCGCGGACGGGAAGGAAATGATTTATGTCAGCCCCAGTTACGAAGCCGTCTGGGGCCGCAGCTGCCGAAGCCTGTATGAAAATCCGCACGGCTGGCTGGAGGCCATTGTCGAAGAGGACCGCCCCGCCGTCGAAAAGAGCTTTTTTAAGATGGCCATTCACGGGCAATTCGACATCGAATACCGCATCCGCCGGCCCGACGGTGGAATCCGCTGGATTCACGACCGCGGCTTTCCGGTGCTCGATCACCGCGGCAAGCCGTACCGCATCGCCGGCATCGCCGAACACATCACGCAGCGCAAACAATCCGAGCTGGAGCGCGAAGAACTCATTCACAAACTCCGGGAACATCAGGACCGCCTGGAGGAGATGGTGCAGGCAAGGACGCGGGAGCTCAACGACAAAAATATCGCTCTGAAAGAAATTTTAAGCCAGCTTGAAATCGAAAAGAAAAACATCAAAGAGCATGCCGCGGCCAATCTCGACGGGGTGATTCTGCCCGCGCTCAAGCAGCTGATCCGCCGTTCCGGGACGCTTGAGAAGCGCTACCTGCACGTGCTGCAAAAAAACCTGGAGCAGCTGACTTCCACTTTCGGCGTCAAGCTCACCAGCAAAAGCTACGGCCTGACGCCGCGGCAGGTGGAAATCTGCAATCTGATCCGTGCCGGGCTGGAAAACAAGGAAATCGCCGACCAGCTTAAAATCTCCCTTTCCACCGTGGAAAATCAACGGAACGCCATCCGCAAGAAGCTCGGCATCTCCCGCAAGGACGTCAATCTCACCACCTACTTAAGAAGCCTTTAAAGCGCGCCCGAGGACCTCCTCCTCAGGGAAGACCCCCTATTTTCAATGGGTGGTAAGGCGTGCCTTTTCAAGCGTTGCCCGCAGCCGGAATATTGGCGAAGCTAGTAGTGTAATCGGAAGGGACGCTTGAAGTGACACGGCAGACCCTTTCAGAGGAGGCGCAAGGTGAAGACATTCAAACGCTGGATGAGCAATATGAAAGACGCGGTTTTACAAAACGGCCACACGCGCGTCTATGTGGCCTTTGATCACGCCGATCCTTCGGAACGCTTCCAATATGAAAAAAAACTGCGGTCGTTCGACGGCATCCATTTCACCAGCGCAAGCGGTGCGGGCCGCGTTGAGAAGATCGGCGGCTTTTCGCGTCACTGGATCTACGACGTGAACAGCCCGCGTTCGGCCAAGGCGCGCCGCGCGATGGAACGTCAGCTCAAAAAGGCATCGCGGCTCGTGGTTTTGGCCGGCCCCCATGCGGCCGCAAGCCGCTGGATGGCCTGGCAGATCAAGACCTTCTGCCGTCTTCAAAAGAAAAAAAGCAACGCGCCCGTCCGTCCGGCGGATTTGATTTGCGGCATGCGGCTTCCCAAATGTCCGGAGGCGGACTATCCCGCGCTGCTCAAACGCCTGAAAGGCGTGACGCTCATGGACTGGAATTTGGACATGCTCAAACGCTGGGTGCTTGAAGGGCCCGTGGAGGAAAAGGCCGTGCGGTTGTATGAAAAGCTGAAAGTCGCTGACCGCCACGCAAGACGCCGAAACCTCTACCGTACCTGTTCCTACTGCGGCAAGGTGCAAAGCAAAGAAGACGGCCTCTGGCGTTCGCAAAGCGAATTCAAAACCCCGGTTCCGAAACACCGCCTGACGCACGGCATTTGCCCCGTCTGCCAGCGCGAATTCGAAGAGGCGCTGAAAAACATAGCCCCGAAACCCGAAGTTCCCGTCCGCGTAAACGCATAACATTCAAAGGGACTGTCCCCTTAATTTTCGGTCTTTATCCAATTATCGCCGCGCGGCGACAATGCCCTCTGTAAGGGTCTGATTTCGGCGGCGCCGCCGAAATTCAGCCGGCCGCTAAAAATACCTTTTCCCGCACCCCTCAATTCGCGCGGCGTCGCGCGAATTCATATTCAAGCATCGGCCGGGCCCTCCCAATTTCCGCCGTGTGGCGGAAATTCACCTTAAATGAATAAAACACCTTGCGTCAAACTGTATCTCATTCAATTCAAATGAGTTACAGTAATATTGTAATAATACAATATTATAAACTTGAAATATTGTATAAAAATGATATATTTATATTATGAAAAACATGGCGTGGTTGATGAATCAAATCAAATTCGTAAGGGAAGAGCTGGGCATGACGCAGGTCCAGCTCGAAAAGAAAACGGGTCTGGACCAAAGCGTGATTTCTCAAATCGAGAATAATCCCGATGGAAATTATAGTTTGTCCACGCTTGAGCGTCTTGCTGAGGGGTTGAACTGTGAATTAAACATCAGTCTGAAACCCAAAGAGGATATCCCTGAAGTGCTGAGGCGAAAAAGCCGCGAAGCCGCCATCCGATCCATCAGGGTGTCTTCGGGTACGACTGCGATTGAAATGCAGCTCCCCGATCAAGCATTCGTGGAACAGCAAATCGAAGCGGTGCAGGATATGATTCTAAAAAAATATAAATCCAAGTTATGGGACGAGATATAAAATCACAGGTCACCCCCGGCGAGACGCCGCTGGATGATATTTCCGGCTTAATTCCAAAAGACGTCAAAACAAGAGAAGCGCTGGACCGTGCGGAATTTGCCAATCTGAACAAGGCGATACCGAAATATTTAATCGGTAAACCGTCAGAGAAAGCAACGCCCTTTAATTTTGACTGGTTGATGCGTCTGCACCGTGAAATGTTCGGAGAGGTATGGACGTGGGCGGGAAAGCCGAGGAAAACAGAAAAAAATATAGGTGTTCCACCGCATCAAATTGGAGCCGAGCTGCATAAACTTCTTCATGATTTTAATCAATGGGAAAAAGCCCGGCTTGAGCCCATTGAGATCGCGGCGCGGCTTCACCACAAACTTGTCTGGATTCATCCGTTTGAAGGCGGGAACGGCCGGTGGGCCCGCTTGATCACCGATATCTACCTTAAAAAGAAGGGGCAGCCCATCATGCAGTGGCCCTGTGAGCAAGCGGTGATCAAAAAGGAATTTAAAAAAGAATACCTCAGCGCCTTGCGATCAGCCGATCACGGGGATAATCAACCTATCATCTCGCTGCACCGGAAGTATCAAAAAAGGGCCGGGATTTATTAGATTGAAGTGACAGTCACCGCTGCATTTTGATTACCCGCCCTGTTTTCCCCGTCAAACGGGAGTTACCTAACATCGATGCTTAAATTTATATTTGTTAGGTAATTCAAAAGTAAAAGGGGATAGCCCGCTTATGATTGATTTCTGGATCGAAATCATCGTAATTGGCCCCCGATTAGCCCGTGATAAAATTGATAGAAGATGCTATTTGCAACTCCCGCCACAATTCAATAAGGAGTCGCACCGCCTAAGATAAAGAGGGAGATGCCCGATTTTTGAGTTTAGGGTAAGATATCGGTAGAGGGAATCCTGTATGCCGGAGACCGGCCAAGTCCTATCGTACCTTGAAATGTGCCGCGAGGAAGGCTGCAATCTGCAGCGAGGCATGAATTATCGTTTGAATCCCCACTATAGCGTCATTCTCATGAGCCTCAGAAAAGGCGCCCCTTACGCCGATCGCATTGAAGAAAATGGTAAAGTCCTCATCTATGAAGGGCACGATATTCCCAACACAAGGGGAGGGCCGGCACC
>JBFHCO010000043.1:2500-13373 GCA_041585205.1 Candidatus Omnitrophota bacterium
CCGGACTCAGGATCCTTTAAGAAGGATTTTACAAAAACCCAATCCAGACGGTATTTTCCCACAATCCCAATCGGACGCAGAACTCGAAAGCTTGTCACAAATCCCTTTTTACCTCTTTGATTGGAATTGGAAAGCGTTCCGGCGCGCCCATGCATCGAACGTTCTTTGTCGCCTCTGAAATCAAACGCTCCGCCGTCCGTGAATCGGTAATCTTCCATCATTTCAAAAAAGGGCTTGGTGGGATTGGGTGCGACGACGGGAATGCTCTTGGCGGTGGGGTCGTTCAAATTTTTCGTAAAGTTCGACAAAGCGCGTGTCGTGTTGATAATCAACGCATGCGGTGAGAGAACATTTACCGCGAGTGAAAACCAGGTGGTGGGGCTGCCCGCCGTGCGCTTGATAATGCGGCCGGCTGTCGTCGGGCTGATATCGGTCGGAGACATATTGTAATCGCCCATTAAAATGACGGGATTTTTGATATCTCGGACATAAGAGAGGATTTCAGCCATCTGCGCCTGCCGGCCCTTGGGAAGACACTTGATTTCCAGGTGGACATTGATGATGGTGAGCGTTTTATTCGGCAGCTCGGGAACCTCCAAATCGACACGGAAGAAATGGCGGTTTCCGACTTTCAGTTCGCGTTGGATGATATTTTTAAAAACACCTTTTGCGCCAGCGCGGCGCACCCTTTCTGTGATACCGACTTTTTTGAGTTCCCCCGAATACCAATCATAGGGCATGGTTTTAAGGGGCCGCACCTCGACATATTTGATCGGGTATCGGGACATAACCGCGGAACCAAAAACCCCTTTGAATTTCGCGGGATCGACTTCAAAGAATTCTCGCGCTTCAGCTTCAATCGCTTTATCGTCTTCTTCGAACTCAAGCACTTCCGTGCCTAAAGTTACGGGGTCGACTTCCAAATATTGCGCTGCATAAGCGTAATTCATCTTAAGCGTTTTAGCGATCTCTGCCGCGGCATTGTAATATTTTGAGCGCTTGATTCCGATTTCCATTTCTTGAAAAAGGAACACATCGGCATTGAGCAGGCGTTTTCTTTGTCTCAGCATCTCTTGATGTTCCGGGCTTCCCAGCATGACCTCGGCCGGATTGATCATGCTGTTAAAAGATGCTTCTGAAAGAAAAAACTGTTTCAATTCATCGATATTGAATGATTTTTCGACGTTCCAACTCGCCACTCTGAGATACGGCCCCAGTCGGAAATCCTCAGGACTATGCGGTTTCACGCCGTCATAATAAGCTTCGTTATTGATGATCGAGGTGTGCCACAGTTTATCCAGCTTTTTTTTCAGTTCACCTTTGGGATCCGGGTCAAGAGAGAGTTGTTGCAATTCCTCGTAAGTCAAATAATTAAGATCTTGGTGGCGTACGTATGATCCACCCTGAATGGCATTGGCGGCCAGATCGAGCGGAGAACCCAATTGAGGAAGCTCGGAAAACAGCGGTTGCAGTGGTGCAAGAAAAAGAATGAGAGCGGCCGAGATAAATTTTGATATCTTCCCTTGTAATGGCATGAACATAATCTTAAACTATCAAACTTTGGTGAAAAAGCAACATCGATTTCGGAGATTTTAAGCGATGAAAGTCATATCGTGGAATGTCAACGGCATCAGGGCCGTGCAAAAAAAGGGCTTCCTGGATTGGTTCTATGCGGAGGCCCCGGATATCCTTTGCGTTCAGGAGACGAAGGCGCATCCCAATCAACTTGAAGAATCCCTCCTGCATCCCTCGGGGTATGAGGTTTATTGGAATGCGGCTGAGCGTAAAGGCTACAGCGGGGTTGCCACATTCACAAAAAGAAACCCGCTTTCGGTTAAACAAGGCTTCGGGCAAGCGCGCTTTGACTCGGAGGGGCGCGTGCTTGTGACGGAATACTCTGAATTTACGCTTTTAAACGTTTATTTTCCGAATGGAAAAGCAAGCCCTGAAAGACTTCGATTTAAACTCGAATTTTACGAAGAAACATTGCGATACATCACGAAGCTCAAACATAAAACAAAACACATCATTATTTGCGGGGATTACAATACGGCGCATCGACCCATCGATCTGGCGCGCCCCAAGGAAAATGAGAAAATCTCCGGATTTTTACCCGAAGAACGGGCTTGGATTGACCGTTGGATTGAAAACGGGCAGGTTGATATTTTCCGGGAACTTTGCCCTCTGCCGGATCAATACACGTGGTGGGATATGAAAACGGGCGCGCGCGAAAGAAATGTGGGTTGGCGCATCGATTACCATTTTGTGACGGACGCCTTAGCTCCGAAAGTTCAGAACGCGTCCATTTTAAAGGACGTTCGAGGATCTGACCACTGTCCGGTCAGCATTGAGCTAAGGGTCAAAGCATAAAACAAACGCGACTTTAAATAAATTCGGCACACAACTTCGCTTGCTCTTCTTCGGTTAATCCCAATTTGTGCCGGTAAAGCGGCTCGGCCAGCGTTTCCTCTTCCGTCGCCTCATAACACGAACGCACGTTTTGATAAAAGATGCCCGTCGCGATTTTGTCGGTTCGGGTTGCCTGTTTGTATGCGGCATAGATATCCGAAGGGTCATGGCCTTCTTTTTGAATATCGACCGTATTCGTTTTGAAGTATTCGTGCGTATTCACTTTATTGAATGTGACGCAGGGGCTGAAAGTATCGACCAGCGCGAACCCTTGATGTTCGATCGCTTTTTTCAGGATTTCAACCAGTTGCGGAATATGCCCCGTGTAGACACGCGCTACAAAACCGCAGCCTGAAGCAAGCGCGAGCGTCAAAGGGTTGATCGGAACTTCTGGATTTCCGAAAGGAGTGGATTTCGTTTTCATACCAAGATCGCTCGTGGGCGATGTCTGGCCTGTGGTCAGGCCGTAAATCTCATTATTCATGACAAGATACGTGATATCGACATTGCGGCGCATCGCATGGACCAGGTGGCCGACGCCAATCCCATAGCCATCGCCGTCGCCCCCCACAGCCACAACCGTCATTTTATGATTCCCGAGTTTGAAACCTTGCGCGATCGGGAGTGAGCGGCCGTGCAACGTGTGCATTCCATACGTATTGATGAATCCGGGTAAATTTGAAGAGCAACCGATCCCCGAAACGGTCATGAGGTCATGCGGATTTAAATTTAAAAGGGGATAGGTTTTTTTCAAAGCCTGTAAGAGACCAAAATCCCCGCAACCGGGGCACCAATCCGGATGCGTTTCATGATTGAAATCCTTCGCCTCAGACATGGGTCATCTCCTTTTTGATGCGATTGGCAATGTCTTCGCCGGTAAAAGGTTCGCCGTCATACCGGTTGATCGTCCGCTGAACATGGTAACTGGTTTCGGCACGGATCAGACGGCACATCTGCGAAGTAAAATTATTTTCAACCCCGATGATTTCCTTGCAATTTTTTAACAGCTCATGGACACCCTCCGGCATAGGGAAGAGATCCGTAAAGTGCAGGTGATTGACCTTATGGCCGTTGGCATTTAAGATTTGACACGCTTCCTCAATCGCGTCATAGGTCGACCCCCAACCCAAGAGCGTGAGATCCGCCTTTTCGGGTCCGCTTACAGTGGGAAGTTGCATATCCTCGGTTCGCGCCACTTCCAATTTTTTCATGCGCTTGGCTTGAATTTTGTTGCGAATTTCAAGCGACGCGGGCAATCCAGCTAAGACGTCACTGATGACAATTCCTTTTTCATCATGCTCATCACTGGCTGAAACATACATCCCATTCGGTGCTCCGGGAATAAGGCGTGGCGAGACGCCGTCTTCTGTGATCAGAAATCTTTTGTAATCGGAACCCGCCTCCGTCTGAACTTTTCCGCGCTCAATCGGTAATGTTACTTTGAAAGGTTCGGTCGTTCTGAAGGATTCCGATAAGTAAAGATCCGACAAGATTAAAACAGGAGTCTGATATTTTTCGGCCAGATTTAGGGCGCGTCCGGCCGTGTGAAAAGCATCGGTGATATCCTTGGGCGCGAGAATAATACGGGGGAATTCACCATGGGACGCCCCGAGCAATAGATTCAAATCGCCTTGCTCTTGTTTGGTTGGGATCCCCGTTGAGGGCCCGCCGCGCTGAACATTGATCACCACAATCGGCTCTTCCATCATACCCGCAAGGCCTACGGCTTCGACCATCAAAGAAAATCCGCCGCCCGATGTGGCGCAAGCCGCACGGACACCCGCGTGCGCCGCTCCGATCACAAAATTAATGGCGGCAAGCTCGTCTTCCGTTTGTTTGATGACCATTTTGTGCGACTTTGCTTTTTGTGCGAGGTAATGGAGAATGCCGGTGGCCGGTGACATGGGGTAAGCCGCGTAAAATTTAAGTCCATGCGCCAGAAGCCCCATCCCGAAGGCGTGATTGCCGTTCAGGAGCATGCGCTTGATCCCGTCGCCATTTAATTGAAGCTCGAGTGACTTCCCGTTTTTTTTGATCCAATCCACCCCGGTATTGAAAACCAATTGATTAAGCTGGATCACCTTATCGCCTTTGCGCGTAAATTCTTCCGAGAGGAAATCTAAGCCGACCTGAGGGTTTAAATTAAGCAATTGGACAAGACTCCCGATCAGCATTGTATTGGCCATCACGGCGATGACGCCGGGATCTTTGACCAATTCACGGAAAGGGAGGCCGTAATAAGTTAAATCTTTGCGAAGGGACGATAAATCATCCGGAATGATGGATGAATTGTAAAGAACAACGCCGCCTTTTTTGATCTGGGGAATATGAACCGCGGGGCTCGTGCGGTTTAAGAGGATGGCGACATCCGGCGCTTCGCCGTGTGAGAGTGTTTTTTGAGAGCCGATATTGAGTTGATACCAGACGTGGCCGCCGCGAATCGCGGATTGATAGGAATTGTAAGCCGTGACATGCAGGCCTTGACGTGCGCAAATACGACCGAAAACATCCGCCGCAGAGGCAATCCCGTCACCCGCGGCACCCGCGATGCGGACGACAATACTCTCTTTTTTTTGACTCATACCAACACCTTTCAGTTTAAGGCAGAGGCACCCGGCCTCTCTCACTCAAAGCTTACTTGATGTTTTTTTCTGATTCAATCAGCTCTCGGACGCGTGTAAAAAGGTCTTCTTTGGAGAGTTCGCCTTTATCGAATTTAGCGAGAACTTTTTTCTGCGCTTCGTAATCTTCATTGATGAGGCCCGCGCGGGATTGCAGCAGGCGCCAGTTTTTTCTGCGTTCGACACAGAAAATGACCATCTGACGACTCATGAGGAAGGGCCTCATTTTACCGTCCGGCTGTTCCGCAAAAGCATAAACGCCGAACGCGGGGATATAGGAACGGTGATTTTCATCAAAGACACGCCGCTTGACGATATCCTGCTGGGTCACGCGCCAAAGGATATCATCCAAAAAGATACACGTTTCTTTGTAATTTTCAGGCACCTTGTAGCTTATGTGATTACGGAAACGGCCTTCGGTCGTGGCCCAATGTGCGACGGTGTAATTGTAATATTCTTTCGTGACCTTGTTCAGCTTGCTCCACCAGTCGCGGGTCGCATTGGGATTTCCGCGAATGTTCAAACATTCTCTTTCGCTTTCACCGAGCGCCGGGTTGTACACGAATTCAATCATTCCGCGCGCATCGCGAATACGCTGTGCTTGGACGGTGGACTCAGAATCCCCGACACCGTGCTCAGGTTGACAGGTTGTGTAAGACTGAATGAAACAGGCCCCACGATAATCCAACGCATCCAAAAGCGCTTTCATTAGATTAGCGGAGTTGGCCATGGAGACTTGGGCCACAAAGGCGCTGCCGTGACCCACTGTTAAGATTTGGGCCACTTCTTTTTTCTCGGTGAGCTTTCCTTGAGAAGCCTTTCCGAATTGATTCATGTCAATTCCGCCGGCTAACACCGAACTGTCGGAATTTTGACCTCCCGTGTTGGAATAAACTTGGGTATCCAACATCAAGGCCTTGAAATTGGGCCGGTTTTGAAGCACGGACTTTGAGACGTTTTGAAAGCCGATGTCGCCCATGCCGCCGTCGCCGCCAATCGCCCAAACCTTGGGCATTTCACGGATTTCCTGATCCGTCATGTAGGTGTCGGTGAAATGGGTACACAGGAAATAATCTTCTTCTGTGATCGGGCTATGTTCATAGGTAAATCCGGAAAGGATGCTATCGGCGAAACGTTCGGGCAATACCGAACGGCGTGCATGATTGATGATAAAATTCTCAGCGACCAACCAGCCGATCGTGGAGCCGTCCTGGAAAAGCGAATTCATCCATGGGTATGGGTGCGGGTTGCTGGGATGCGTCGACCCATATACCGTCGAACATCCCGTGTGGGCAGTCATGCCCATGACGGACATTCCTTTAGCCGGCATTCCTTCGATGGTTTGAAGGTCTTTGTGATTGTAGGCGTCGTGTTCCATCACCGCCACGAGCGCATCCACCAATTCTTGATTGCTCACCTTGGGGTAGGCTTTGATAATCTTATCCGTATCTTTGTCAGATTCGCCGCCAAGGCCCATGATCGCATGCAAAATGGTGCGTTTAAAAAACTCATATCCTTTCGGATTTTGCTTTTCAAAGGTGTCAATTTCCTGCACCCCTTTTTCGCGCAGGCTCTTGGCTTTGCTGCGCAGACGTTCCGCTTTGGCGTAAAAAATAGGGCGCATATAAGACTCGGTGAGTGAAGCAATCAAATGCAAAATGGTTTTTTCGCCGCAGCCGGCGCAAGCGCCGTCTCCGGAAACGAGCGAGTGGTATTTGGATTGCTGCATGAGATGATATTGCAACACCGCGGCTTTGGAATCCTCCGGCTTATCCGGATTGTAAAGACCGAGATATTCACGCGGCGTATCCGGCAATTTGTTCAAAAACTCAATGCCGGTAAGCATATCCGTGCTGACTTCCTCGGTTTCTTCGACCATTTCAAGCGCATCATGGTCGCCGCATTCAACGGCGCATTGTCCGCAGCCTTTGCAAAGATCGCTGACAAAAATAGAGAAAAGACCTCCGGTGCCGGGCTGGCGTTTTTCTTTGACGCTGAAAATCTGAGTTGTCTGGGAATACGCGGCCGGAACTTTCAAAAGAATCGTTTCCAAATCTCCGATTGCTTTTGAAAGCGCTTCTTTCTTTTTGGCGAGTTGGTTGTCTCCGGCAATAAGTTCGCGCATGTGACGCACCGCGACCTTTGCGAAGGGTTCCGCGGCGCCTTTCTTCGGCGCTTCTTGTACCATGGTTTGGCGGATCGCCGGCTCGGCCTTTTCAACCAAACCGAAGAGATCCGATTTTAAAGACGCGTCTTTAATGTAATTGACGACGGCCGTGCGTAAGAATGTTTTAACATCCTGCGCCGTATTGGGAAGCGCAGTGTCCGGGCAAGCGGTAATACAAGCCATGCATTGCGTGCAGTTTTCAGGTTTGTAAATGGGGATGATGCGCCGTGCCACAAATTTGCTCATCTGACGTCCGGTGGCCGCGGGCATGATGCCGGTCGAGGCCAAGGCCGAAGCCGGTTGATCGTAGCCGTAATTCGCGAAAAACTCTTTGTCGAATAATTTACGGGAATGGAGCGGCAATAATTGTGAAGGTTCGGAATCAAGCCCGTTTTCTTCTTGGATGCTGCCACAGGCCATCATGGGGAGGCTGCGCAGCAGGGAATGATCCGGGGCATCAATGGGACCGTAAGGCAGTTCCCGCACTTGACTGAATCCCTCTTTCATGACGGTCATATTTGATTGAACGACGGCTTCTCCGAATTTACCGAATTTTTTCTGGTATTGCGCTTCCACGATTTCAAGAAATTTATCGTCCGGAATGGAATTGTCCGTCAAAAAGGTGGAAACCTTAAAAAACGCGCCCAAGAACGAGTTTCCTTGCATTCTGAATTGAAGCTCGCTGCGCGTCGTCGCCTTCTTCGCGATGTCAAAACCTTTGAGCGTAAAAAGACGGATTTTACGGTCGATAATTTCTTTCCGCCGATTTTTCGGAATTTTCTGCCAAGCCACCGCGGGATCATCGTCGGCATTTTCCCAAATAAATGCGCCGCCCGTTTGCAACCCTTTTAAAGGATTTGTGTGCGTGAAGGCCTTCGGATCGCAGCATAGCACCACATTGACATGTTCGAGGTCACAGTTGACGCGAATACGTTCGGGGGCCACAATCAGGAAATAATTGGTCGGCGCGCCTTTTTTTTCAGACCCGTATTTTGGATTCGCGGAAATATGAATGACTTCTTTGTCGGTGCCCGGATAATCCCTTTCCGCCACAAAAGTTCCCAGCGTACCCAGCACTTCAGAAAGATTTTTTCCGGTGGTGATAGCGCCCCAACCGCCGATCGAATGAAATCGGATCGCGATCGAACCTTTGGGAAGCAGGCTCGGCCGGTCATCGGAAACGACCGCGTACGGATGCTCGATTCCGAGATAGAAAAAGCGCTCCCCGTCTTTAGCGGATTTGCCATCTTTACGTTTCAAACCTTGTGTCACAAACGCATAAGCGCCGAAAACATGCTCCGGCCGGAAGTCGCGTGAGCCTAACCCATAAACACCCGAGAAGATTTCGGGCATCGGATAACTTTCAAAACGAGGGAGGGAAGCATAGGCATTGGATTTAACATTGGCCGCTGCCTTGGCGAGCGTATTACGGATATCGCGCGTGAGGGGATTGTCGCCGGCCAATTGATCGTCTGTTTTTTCAAGGACGATCACATTTTTTTTGCCTTGCAAAGCCTTGGCGATGGCCGCTTCCGGGAAAGGACGCAAGACGTTGATATGAATGACGCCGACCTCAACACCGTCTTTTTCACGCAAATAATCAATCGCCGCTTCGATATTTTCAGCCGAGCTGCCCATACAAACAAACACGGTGTCCGCTTTCTTCGTGTTGTATTCGGAGATCAATCCATAATAACGGCCCGTTAATTCACCGAATTCCTTATATGCCTTTTCGAGAAATCCCAAAATAGGTTCCGTGAAATTATTGCGCCGGGCAGCAATACCACCCATGTAATGTTCCTGATTTTGCACCGGTCCCAACAGGGCGGGGCTTTTCAAATCATAGTTTTCCGGAACGCGCCGGCGTTTGGGACCGAAAAGCTCGCGCTGTGCCGGAGTTGGGCAGTCAATGATGTCATCGGCGCGGCCCAAAAATTCGCGTATGAGATCGGCTTCGTGTTTGTGGAAGGTGCGCTCCAAATGAGAGGTTAAAAATCCGTCTTGGCCGTTGATGCCCGGGTTCAAGGATAATTCCGTGACTTTTCTTAAAATGAGTGATTGGTCCGCTGCCTGCTGAGCGTCTTTAGCGAAGAGAATGGTCCAGCCCGTATCCATGGCGCAATACACGTCATCGTGTCCGCAATGCACGTTCAAGGCGTGTTTCGTGAAGGGGCGGGCGGCTAATTCTAAAACCATGGTCGAAAGTTTGGCGGGGGCGTGATAATACTGCTCTAAAGCGTAAACGACGCCTTGGCCGGATGTGAAATTGACGACGCGTTTGCCGGTAACCGAATAGGCGATCGCGCCGCCTTGAGCGGCATGTTCGCCTTCGGTTTCAATCGCGATTTTGGCGTTTCCGAAAACGTTGAGTTCGCCTTTGGCGAAAGACTGCTCAAACATTTCGCCCATTTCAGTGGAGGGTGTAATCGGATAAAAAATGCCGGCATCCGCCAGGCGCGCTTCCGTATAATAAGAAACCAGCTGATTTCCGTTCGTGGTGACACGGATGCCCGGGTATTTGGGAGTTGTGCTCTTTCCCGCAACCTTATCCCTATTGGTATCGCCAATCGCTGTTCGGCTCATGAATGCCCTTTCCTTTCCTTAAGATATATTTTCTGCCCTGATGTAAGTGTTCGCACTCGTAACCTGTTAACAGATCGCTTCGGATGATGGTCCCTGATGCGGGAAGGAAACTAGATAATTCGGTTATTTAAATCGAGAAAGTATAACATCTTAGATCAGAAATTGCAAGGTAAGCTAACATAAGTGATAATAAGCCTTTAGGCCGCCTTCAGGACACCCTCCCGGCTGTACCTCTCCCAGAGGAGATTTTGCAAGACGGCAAGGTCCCGGTCATCCGAAGCGCTGACTCGCAGATCGCCATATTCCGCGTAAGGTCCGATGACAAACCAAATAGCCGGATGCGGCGGGACAACGAGGGTATTAGCAATCTGTGCTGCGGGGTCCACGGCGACCACCGTGCGGCTTGGAAAACGCGACCGCTCTTTTTCGATCACAGCAGACAAATCATTTCCGGGAATGGGTCGGATGCGGCTGCCGAGTAATTCGCCTTGAAGTTTAGAATAGGCATCCAAATCATCCTGCAGGATGATCAGCCGGTACCGGTTTTGAGGCAAGATTTCTTCATGCAGTCCGGTGCGCGCCACTTGACCCGCTTTGACGTCTTCAGGAAATAAATTGCGCGCCATTTCCGAAGCTAAAATTACGATGGTGATCGGTTGAGTCCCGGTTTGAAGATTTTTATAGTCATCCAGTACGGCCGCCTGTTTTTCCGCAGCCAAAGAATGAAAAGTTCCGCTCACCGGAACCGGTTCCGCCGCCGCCTCCGGTCCGATGCGATACGTTTCCACCACTTGTTTTGCCTTGATTATGTTGCGTTCTTGGACATAAGGAAGCGCTCGTATGAATCCCTTTTCGAAGCGGTCGGTCAAATCACGGTTTCTTTTATCCGACAATGTATTCGCATCGGGAATGGATTCATTCAAACGTTGAAAATATAGCTTTTCATCCATGGTTGCTTCACCGAGTTCCGGAGTGATAATCACGTAGGAAACCCCGGATTCTCTCATTTTCTGACGGAGACCTTCTGTGTGAAAACCTCCCGTCACAATGGCAATATTATTTCCCAATTCGGTATCAGCATGAATTTTTTGAA
>JBFHCO010000044.1:0-13328 GCA_041585205.1 Candidatus Omnitrophota bacterium
ACTGCGATACATTCAAGTCCGTGCCGCAATGGGGACACAGCCCCTTGCAACTTTCGCTGCAGATATAGGACAGCGGATGATTCAGAATCAAAACTTCCCGCACGTCATCGGTCGTATCGAGATCTTCGACGCCCTTGGTCTCGTAAATAAACTCGAAGGGCTGGCGTACGTTTTCGCTCACCTTTTTCAAACAGCGTCCGCACGTACGCTCAATTTCACTCGCGAGATCCCCCCGGAAAACCAGCGTTTCGGGACCTCGTTCCACGGTGCCGTCCATACGCAGATCTTTCAGGTATTTCAGATCCACAAATTCCAGATCAAGATTTCCTGGATGATATCGGTGCTGAACCGGCGTCGGAACGCCTTCCTGAAAATCGGCGATATGAATCTTCATTTCCTTGCATGCACCCTTCCGAAAAATTAATACAAACGCTCGCGAATCTTCTTTGCCACATACTCGGGCACATAATTGGAAATGTCGCCTTTGCGGGCCGCGATTTCTTTAATCAGCCGGGATGAGATATAAAAATGATTTTCGGACGGCATCAAAAAAACAGTGTCGACTTGCTTGGACAACTGGCGGTTCGTCAGGGCCATTTGAAATTCATAATCAAAATCCGACGTCGCGCGCAATCCCCGTATGATAATGCCCGCCTTTTTGGACAAGGCAAAATCCACGGTCAAGCCGCTGTAGGATTCGATATGCACACCCGGTATGCGGCCGACGGCGCGTTTGAGAAAAGCCAGGCGCTCTTCCACGGAAAAAAAAGACTGTTTTTCGAGGTTTACCGCAAGCAAGACATAAACTTCGTCAAAGAGCGTCCGGGCTCTTTTGATCAAATCCAGATGCCCGTAAGTGATCGGGTCAAAACTGCCCGGATAAATAGCTTTTTGTTTCGCCATGTTTGGATTCCACCTTAAAAAGAAAAGATAGGCACGCTTGTCCTATCTTCTTGGTACGAGTAAGGTTAAGGCTTTGAAACGCTTCCGGCAGGGCTTCTTGCCGAGCATGTCCAACCACGACCTGTGCAAAGGGCGCTACTATATCAGATTGGTCTAATTGGTTCAATGTCTTTTTCACAAGTCCTTGCAGGAACGGAGGATCCACGAATATCAGCGAATATTTCCGGCCGGCTTTTGCGAGCTTCTGCAGCGCTCTAAAAACATCCCCTTCCAGGACTTCCGCTTTATGCTCCAATTTCAACTGGGCCAGATTTTTCTTAATCACACGGCTCGACCAATCGGCGCGATCCACGAAGGTCACGTCCAAAGCGCCCCGGCTTAAGGCTTCAAGGCCCACGCTGCCGCTGCCGGCATAAAGATCCAGCACATGCTTCCCGACGACAAAATCCCCGATGATGTTGAACAAGGTTTCTTTCGTCTTATCCGTCATGGGACGCGTCAATTTTGTCTTCGGAAAGTCAATTTTTCTCGATTTTAATTCTCCGCCGATGATTCGCATATCAACCTCGTCAATATTGAATGAATAATTAATAATGAATCGGGTGCTGTTCCAAAAAATCCTTCAGGGCCGCCCACTGAGCATCCTCTTCGAGGCGCCCTTGACGGACGAGCATATCAGCTTTCTCGCGCGCTTCAAGCAAAATTCCTTCATCCAGAATCGGATGCGCCAGCCGGAAAAGCGGCTCTCCGCTTTGCCGGGTCCCTAAAAAATCCCCCGGTCCGCGCAGCTTGAGATCTTCATCCGCGATCTGAAAACCATCCTGCGTCTTCGTCAGGATACGCAGGCGTTTTTTACCCTCATCCGTGGCCGGTTCGCCGAACAGAAAACACTCCGCCGGCTTTGATCCCCTGCCGATGCGGCCGCGCATCTGATGCAGCTGCGACAATCCGAACCGTTCCGCATTTTCAATGACCATCATCGTCGCATTGGGATTGTCGACGCCTACCTCGATCACGGACGTGGCCACCAGAACATGGAGATCCCCTTGCCTGAACTGCCGCATGATGCGGTCCCGCTCCGGCTTCTCCATGCGCCCGTGTATCAAACCCATTTTTAAATCCCGAAAAACCGTTTTACGCAAGTTGTCATACTCGCGCGTGGCGGCAAGCATGTCGGATTTTTCCGTTTCTTCGATCAGCGGAAAAATAAAATAGGCCTGCTCCTGATTCCGGGCCTTTTGGCGGATATGTTCCAAAATTTCCTTTTGCTTTTTGCGGTCAATCCAGTAGGTTTTGATCGGCTGACGGCCGGCCGGAAGTTCACGCATGGTGGAAATCGCAAGATCCCCGTAAATCGTCAGCGCAAGCGTGCGCGGAATCGGCGTCGCCGTCATCACCAGTTGATGCGGCCGCGGGTTTTGATTCAGCAGCCGGCAGCGTTGATGCACGCCGAATTTATGCTGCTCGTCAATCACGACCAATGCGAGGTTTTTAAAACAGATATCCTCCTGCAAAATCGCATGTGTTCCGATTAAAACTTGAATCTTGCCTTGTTTTAATTCGGCCACCATGCGCTCCCGTTTCGCGGAAGGGGTCGCCGAAGTCAAAAGCTCCACCCGCGCTTGAAACGGTGCGAGCAATTCCTGAACCGTGCGCGCATGCTGTTCCGCCAAGATTTCGGTCGGTACCAGCATCGCCGCCTGTTTGTCATTTTTGACCGCGAGCAGCAGCGCAAATGCCGCCACGGCCGTTTTGCCCGAACCGACATCGCCTTGAAGCAACCGGTTCATCGGTACTTCATCCCGTAAATCGCGCGACAGCTCCTTCAGCGCCGTCGACTGGCTTTGCGTCAGCCGATAAGGCAGGCTTTTTTCAAAGGCCAGACCCCATCGCTCGCCCTCCGGCAATACCGAGGCCCGGTATTTAGTTCGAAGACGTTTCATTTTTTGAAGCAGCGTGATTTCAAAAAGCAAAAACTCATCGTACACAAGACGCTGCCGGGCGCGCTCCTGTTCTTCAAAAGAATTCGGGAAATGCATTTCTCGGATGGCGTCGCGAAGCGGCATTAAATGGTTTTCGGTGCGAAAGGATTCGGGCAAGTATTCGGAAATGACTCGATCCAATTGCGCATCCAAAATATCCTTCATGGTCGTACGGAGTGAACGCTGAAAAAGTCCCTCGGTCAAAGGATAAACGGGCGTGATGCGGCCGGCATGAATCGCCGCTTCGTCACCCTCGATGATTTCATATTCGGGAGACGTTATCTGCATCCGGTCCTTATACCATTCGACCTTACCGAACAGAATAATTTGCTGGCCTGCCGCGAATTGATTTTTTAAATAAGGCTGATTGAACCAAACCGCGTGAATCATCCCGCTGTCATCCCCGACCGTCACCTCCAAAATCGGCATGCGGCGCAAAGGTTTGAGTTTAACGGCCAACACTTCACCGCGGACGGAAACATGCGAATTCAAAACAAGTTTAGCGATGGGGCTGAATTGACTGCGGTCTTCATAACGGCGCGGAAAAAGATAGAGCAGATCGCGGATCGACGTGATCCCTAAACGTTCAAAGGCAAGAGCGCGCTTGGGCCCGACGCCCTTAACGTAGCGGATATGCAGGGGCTGTGAAATGTCCGTTTTCATTAATGAGACTCCGGCCCGGAGGGTCAACCTTATCGCAATTGCGATTTGAAATCGTGATGCGGCCGGTCTTATTCAAGCGGATTTTTAGGCGGCTTCCGTTTCGTTTTGAACCGCATCCGCCGTCGCTTCGGCTTGACCGGCGGCCGATTCGGACTGTTTCAAGAGGTCGCTGACCGCCTGCTCGGCTTCGCTCGGCGCTTCACCCTTCACTTTTTCAAGCGCCTTTTTTACCTGCTCGATATCCAAAGGCGCCACGCGGCGCGGACCTTCAAGCAGACTTCGGCTTTTACGGACTTCCAAATAATCCAAACCAATGCTGGTAAGTAAAAAACCGATGGCGGCAACGGAAGTGGCCTTCGTCAGAAAATCCGCGGCGCGCGTTCCGAAAAGACTTTGGACATTGCCGCTGCCGAAAGCGGCGCCGGTCAAACCTTGCCCTCTTCCCGCTTGCAGCAAAATGACCAGGATCAGCAACAAACAGACAATAACATGCAGAATCGTCAGAACAATACTCATGATTTTGCTTCCGCCTCACATTCTTCAATGGCATTCATGATAATTTGGCAAAAGGCCTCGGCCTTGAGCGACGCGCCGCCGACCAAAGCCCCGTCCACATTCGGCTTCTTCATCAGCGTCGCGATATTGTCAGGTTTCACGCTTCCGCCGTAGAGAATCGAAACGCGCCCCGCGATCTCGTTTCCGAACTTTTCATTCAAAAGGCGGCGGATATACGAATGCATTTGCTCTGCCTGTTCCGGCGTAGCGGTTTGTCCCGTGCCGATGGCCCAGACCGGTTCATACGCGATGACCACTTTGGACATTTCTTCGTTGGATAAATCCGCGAGCGAATCATCGAATTGGGTTTTCACCACTTCGAAGTGCTGCTTGGCATTACGCTGTTCCAAGGTCTCGCCGATACACAAGATCGGAATCAAGCTGTACTTCAAAGCCGTCTTCACTTTTTGATTCACGAAAACGTCGGATTCCTTGAAATATTGCCTTCTTTCGGAGTGTCCGAGAATGACATAGCGGCAACGCAAGTCTTTAAGCATCACCGGAGAAATTTCACCCGTAAAAGCGCCTTCTGTTTCCGGATAGAGATTCTGGGCGCCGAGTTCAATCGGGCTGTCCTCGATGGCTTTGGAAACGGCCTGCAACGCGGTAAACGGCGGGCAAACAACTATGTCGCAATCCGTCACTTTATAGACGCCGGCTTTGATCCCCTCCACCAGCGACACGGCTTCATCTCTTGTTTTAAACATCTTCCAGTTGCCTGCAATAAAAGGTTTACGCATGATTAGGCCTTTACTTTCGCGGTGGGTTTATCCTGCAATGCGGCAATACCGGGAAGAACCGTGCCTTCCAAATATTCAAGTGATGCGCCGCCGCCGGTTGACACGTGAGAAACTTTATTTTCCAGACCGAAGGCCACGATCGCGGCCGCCGTGTCGCCGCCGCCGATAATGGTCGTGGCCTTCAATCCGGCCACATGTTGCGCGATCGCGCGCGTTCCTTTATCAAAGGGCGGGAATTCAAAGACACCCACCGGACCGTTCCAGACAATGGTTTTGGCGCCGGATAAAATCTTTTTGTATTTTTCAATCGTTTTCGGACCGATGTCGAATCCGGACCAACCGTCCGGGATGTCACCTTCAACGGTCTTGCATGGCACATTGCGTTCCAGCTTTTCCGCGATCACGCGGTCGAGCGGCAGTTCAAGCGGCACGCCTTTTCTTTTCGCTTTCTCCATCGCTTCGCGCGCAACCTCTTCGCCTTGCGGATCAAATTTAGAATTGCCGATTTTAATACCGAGCACTTTATAGAATGTGTATGCCATGGCGCCGCCGATCAAAATGGTGTCCGCCTTCTCGATCAAATTCGAAATCAATTTGATTTTATCGGATACTTTGGCGCCGCCGAGAATCGTCACAAACGGCCGGTCGGGATTCTTGATCGCTTTGTCAAAATACTGAATTTCCTTGCCAAGTAAAAAGCCGGCGACGCCCGGCAGGAATTTGGCAACACCTTCCGTGGACGCATGCGCCCGATGCGCGGCGCCAAAGGCATCATTGACATACAATTCCCCCAAGGCGGCAAGCTGCTTGGCGAAATCCGGATCGTTTTTTTCCTCTTCGGCGTGGAATCTCAGGTTTTCCAGCATGATTACATCGCCTTCCTGCATGGCCTGGACGGCTTGGGTGACTTCGGGACCCACGCAGTCGGCCAGCAGTGTGACTTTCTTATTAATCAATTTGGCGAGATGCTCCGCGGCGGGCTTTAAGCTGAATTGGGGACTCGGCTTGCCTTTGGGGCGTCCCAAATGGGCCATCAAGATGACTTTGGCTTTTTCCTTCAGAGCGTGATGGATCGTATCCAGCGATTTAACGATACGGCTGTCATCCGTGATTTTGCCGTTTTCATCCAGCGGCACATTGAAATCAACACGGATGAGAACGCGCTTTCCTTTGATGGCGACATCTTTTAGGGTCTGTTTAGACATAGGTACCGTATTATCCTTATTTTATGTTTTTTTTCAACGACATTCTTAGTGATTGCGCCGCAAAGACTTAGCGCAATGCAAAGAAAGCGGGATTTTTATAATAGGTCAGAGGCTGGACAAGTTTTGCCGTGCGCGCTTCAAGACCTCGCATGACAGTATCGGAGAGCGGTTGAAAAGCTTTAGCCAAAGCGACGTTTTCTTCGACTTGCCGGATATCATCACACCCTAAAATGACATTGGAAACCGGCAAACTCAAGACATAATCAAACGCCTCCTTAGCCGAAAGCAGACCCGGCTCCAAAATGCGCCCGCGGCTGTAAACCTTCATCCCGATGACAGCCATCCCTTTTTGATTCACAAAAGGCAGCAGTTCACGGACGAAGGAATGCAGGTGAACATCCGCCGCATTTAAGGCCATCATCACCGCATCAAAACGATAGCGCTCCGCGGCCTCTTTCAAAATGGCAGGATCGTGATGGCCCGTGATTCCCGCGAAGCGAATCAGTCCTTGCTGTTTGGCCTCCTCCACGGCTTCCAGCGCCCCGCCCTTAGAGAATATTTGATCCAGATCATCCCGGTCGCGCAGATCATGCAGCTGCCACAAATCCAAGCGGTCGGTATGCAGCCGTTCGAGACTGTCTTCCAAAAGCCTTAAAGAACCTTCCCGGGTACGGTCATGCGTTTTGGAAGCCAGGAAAATTTTCTCCCGTTGGGCGGGGTCATTTTTAAATACCGCGCCGTAATAATCCTGGCTGTTGGAATAAGCCGGTGCCGTATCACAATAGTTCACACCGAGTTCAAGCGCCCGTTCAATCACGGGTACCGCTTCGCGATGACGGCCGTAAGTGCGCAAGATCCCCTCTCCTCCCAGACTGAAAAGCGTCGCTTGATGGCCTGTCTTTCCGAAAGGACGTGTCGGAATCACGCTTTTGGAATCCATATCCGAAAACCCTCCCCACGATTCGGCGTGTTTTGAAAACATCGCGACCCACGCGCCGAGCGCGGATTGAACCGTTTTTTTAATGAAATGCCGGCGATTCATAATGATTGCAATTCTATCACAGATTTCCTATGATGCTCACGGCTTCTTTGTGATGCAAAACTTAAGAAATCGGGACTTGCGTCGTTAATGGAAAATCAAAACGAAGGAGGAGCACGATGGCGTTAAGCGACTTTTACAGTAATTTTCATCTCTTGATGCGCTGGCTGCATGTCATTGCCGGCATCACCTGGATCGGTCTTCTGTATTTCTTTAATTTCGTCAATGTCCCCTTGCAAGGCGCGCTGGATGACGGCGCCAAAAAGGCGGTGAATCCGCAGCTGATGCCGCGCACGCTGTGGTGGTTTCGCTGGGCCGCGATGGTCACCTTTGTCGTCGGATTGATCCTGTTCGCCATGGTTTATATGTACACGCCGGGCGCCGGATTCGGCCCCAGTGCCAATTTCTCCACCGAAGACGGTTTAAGCGGCCGTTCCTATTGGATCTTGATGGGAATGCTTTTCGGTACCATTATGTGGTTCAATGTGTGGTTCATCATTTGGCCGGCCCAGAAAAAATTGCTTTCCGGTCAAGCCGGTGACCGGGCGGCGGCTTTAAGAAAACGCGCCACGCTCGCCTCGCGTACCAACACCTATCTTTCAGGGCCGATGCTTTTCGGTATGCTGGCCCCTTCGCATTACGGGGCTTCCAATGCCGTGACGCTCGCGGTCGCGACCGTTTTGGGACTGATTGCAATTTGGTGGGGCATCAAAACGTCTTACAACGTCGGTAAATCAGTTTAACCGAATTCTTCCGCAAACAAAAAAGGCCTGATCCGTTTGGATCAGGCCTTTTTAATTTAATTTTTGAAACCGGCTGTTAAGCGTTGGCGCCGGCGGTTTTCTTTAGCTGCTTCGCCATGTAAACGACCAAGTCCACGCAGCGGTTCGAATAACCCCATTCGTTGTCATACCACGAAACCAATTTGAAGAAGCGCTTCTCGCCTTTCAAATTGTTCTGCATCGTGGCCAGCGAATCATAAATGGAAGAGCGGCTGTCATGGATGAAGTCCGTCGAAACCAGCTCTTCATTCGCATATCCCAAATACCCTTTAAGATAAGTTTGAGAAGCCTTCTTAAGCAGTCCGTCGATTTCTTCAATCGAGGTATCTTTCGCGCTGCGGAAGGTTAAATCCACCACCGAAACATCCGGCGTCGGAATGCGAAACGCCATGCCGGTCAGCTTGCCCTTCACGGACGGCAGCACTTCACCGACGGCTTTGGCAGCTCCCGTGGTTGACGGAATGATGTTAATGGCCGCCGCGCGTCCGCCGCGCCAATCTTTTTTGGAAGGACCGTCCACCGGCTTTTGCGTCGCCGTATAAGAGTGAATCGTGGTCATGAGACCGGTTTCAACGCCGATGCCCTCTTTCAAAAGCACGTGCACAAGCGGCGCCAGACAATTGGTCGTGCAGCTCGCATTGGACACGATATTGTGTTTATCCGCATCATACTCATTTTCATTGACGCCCATCACGATGGTTTTCACTTCCCCTTTGGCGGGAGCCGAAATGATGACTTTTTTCGCGCCGGCCTGCAAATGTCCGGCCGCCTTCTCGCTGTCCGTGAAAAGGCCGGTCGATTCGATCACGAGATCCACGCCGAGAGCCTTCCAGGGCAGTTCGGCCGGTGTACGCGTCGCGGCCACGCATTTGATCTTATGGCCGTTGACGATCAGCGTATCCGCTTCGGCTTTGGAAGGATCGCTCTTTTCGGTCGCGAGTGAATGTTTGAATTTTCCATGAATCGAGTCGTATTTGATCTGATATAAGAAGTAATCCGCGTCCGTGCTGACATCGACCACCGCCACGACGTCGATCGTCTTACCCAGCAATCCTTGATCGCAGATGGCCTGAAAAACCATGCGGCCGATACGGCCAAAACCATTGATACCCACGCGTACTGCCATTTTGAAATCCTCCTATAAAAGTGTTTAAAATTGCGTAAAGGTTAGAATTATAGGCCGCTTTGAGGGTCTGTCAAGCAATTAACCGGACAAATGACGTTAACTTTGTGACTTGAGCGGAGTTACGTCGGGCTTGGCGCGCTCCATACGGTACTGATAGATCTGGGCCACGCGGTCGGCCATGTATTCGAGGGAAAAGCGCTGCTCAATCATCTTGCGGCCCTGGTTTTTCAGGCGCTGACGCAGGGCTTTATCCTGAATGATTCTGACAACCGCGCGGATAATGCCTTCTATGCTTTTCGGCTCAATCAAAAGTGCGGTCGTCTCATCCTCAAGGATTTGATCGAGCGCCCAAATGCGCGTCGCGACGACCGGAATGCGGCAGGCCATGGCCTCCATTAAGCTCAAACCGAAACCCTCCTTCCACGTGGCGGGAAAAACGAAACAATCCATTGCGGCGAGCGGCCGGGCAATATCGTCGACCGAACCCGTGAAAACAACCTGCTCATCCAGCTCCAATTCGCGGACCAGGCTTTCGAGCGCAAGACGGTATTTGCCGTCTCCCACGATCAGGAGCCGCATTTTCGGAAAATCACCTTTCATCAGCGCGAAGGCGCGGATCAAATATTCATGCCCCTTGTCTTTGACAAGGCGCGCCATGGAACCGATCACAAAACTATCCGGGTCAAATCCGAAAGATACCTTGGATTTCGCCGGATCATGACTATCGAAATTTTTGTCGAGCTCCGGAAGGTCAATCCCGTTGTCGATTTTCTTCACGCAAGATTCCGGGACTTTAAATTCGGTTCTGAGCCGCTCGGCCACCGGTTCGCTGATCGCGATCACGGCCTGCCCCCAAGCCGGCAAAATTTTTCTCCCGAGCCGTCTTTTAAAATACCCGTGACACGTCGTGACGACGGGAACGCCCGTCAGCCGATGCAAAAAAAAGGCCTGCACCTGCGTCACGCGCGTATGCGCATGCAGTAAATCGATTTTCTTTTTGCGGATCAGCTCGGTCAAACCGGGCAGCGCCAGGTAAAGACGCGGGTCAAGCACGCTTTTTGTGCGCGGAATGCTGTTATGCGTCTCAACATTCAACTCATGAAACTGCGCGGCGCAGGATCCCCCGCTAGAAGCAACCATGATTTCGACACCGCGAGCTCTCAAAGGCAAGACCAGGCGGCGGATATAACTCGTGATGCCGCCCGTGTTCAGATGGGTGGTTAAATGCAGCGCTCTCATACCAGAAGCTCTCCCGGCTTCAGACGTTTGCCATGCGCAAAATCAGCGCCGCTCATTTCCTTTTTACCGGCCGGACGGACGCTTCGAATCCTTAAGATACCTTCCCCGGTGGCCACCGCGATAGCCCCGTCTTTATGGATTTCGATCAGGGCTCCCGGTTTTGCTCCCGCGCCTCCGGAGACGGCCTCCCCGTCCACAATTAATAAAAGTTCGCCGCGAAATGAAACGCTCGTTCCGGGCCAGGGTTTCAGGCCGCGGATTTTGCGGCTGAGGATTTCCGCCGGTTCGCTCCAGAAAATCCGGCCCATTTCTTTGGTGAGTTTCGGGGCATAGCTGGATTCGGATTCGTTTTGCGGAGTGCGTTTCAGCGTCCCCATTTCAATCTGCCTTAAAACCGCGAGCACAGCGCCGTGTGAAATTTCCCCGAGTAATTTCGAAAGCCGGGGCAGATCGATTTTATCTTCCAGCGGAATGCGCTCCTGATAAAAGAGGTCGCCCGCATCCAAGTCTTTGGTCACTTCCGCGATACTTAAGCCCGTGGCCTCATCTCCGTTTAAAATCGGCTGATTGAGCGGCGAGGCGCCGCGGTATTTCGGCAAAAGCGACGGGTGCACGTTCAACGCGACCTGCTTCGGGATGCCGAGCCAGCTTGAAGGAATCAGTTTGCCGTAGGATGAAACCACAAAAATATCGGGATGAAGCGCCCGCACCCGCTCGAGCGCTTTTTCGTCTTTCAATTTGGAGAATTTTTCTGTATTCAGATTTTTTTCCGCCGCGAATTCGGCCACGACCGTCGGAGAAACTTTCAGCCCGCGGCCTTTTTTTTGATCGGGCGTCGTGACGACAAGCGCCACTTCATGGCCGCCTTCAAGACAAGCCTGCAAGGCATATAAGGAAAAATCGGATGAACCGAAAAAAACGATTTTCATGAGCAAATGAATTTAAGCTGAATGGTATTGAGCAAGGAGTTCCTGACGGGTGTTGAAATCAATGCGGTCAATGAACAGTTTGCCGTTGATATGGTCATTTTCATGCTGAATGATGCGGGCAAAAAAATCGGTGACGGTCATCTCCTGGGACTTTCCGTGCCGGTCCTGATAACGGAAGCGCACCTTCTTGGCGCGCGGCACTTCCGCCGAAAATCCGCCGGGCAGGCTCAAACACCCTTCGGCGACGCATTGCCGGCCGCTTTCCTCAAGGATTTCGGGATTCACAATCACATATTCCTCGCCTTCTTTTACCGTCGGACAGGCGATAAAAATACGCTTCGAAATACCCACCTGCGGCGCCGCAATGCCGACCCCTTCCTCGTCATGTATGGTTTCGATCATGTCATCGAAGAGCTTTTGCTCCTCGGGGCCGAAGCGGGTAAGCGGCTGGGCGACCTTTGCCAGCACTGTCTCCGGATACGTGGTCACTTTTAAAACCGTCATCTCGCCTCCAATTCGGGAAATTATATCACAGCCCCCTGCGATGGACACCTCTCCAATTCAACCTGCCTCACATTAGGACAAAGTCAGAATAACGGGATTGACGGATTAAAGTATATTCAGGGGGTCGACGTCGAGGGCCATTTGGACGGCGGAGGGCTTTTTCACTTTGGCAATGGCAGCGCGCAAATCCGCCGTGAGTTTAAAATCGCGCGGCGTTTTCAGCATCACATGCCAGCGGAAATGCCCGCGCAATTTATAGAAAGGCAGCGGTGCCGGACCGACGATTTCGATATCCGTCTGCGGGCCGAAGATTTCCTTAAGTGTATCCCGCAGCGAGCGGGCATAAATATAAGCCTTTTTCTCGTCGCCGGAGCGAACAATTATATTGATCAGTTTGTGATACGGCGGATAACGGTGTTCACGGCGGCTCGGCGCTTCTGAAAAATAAAAACTCATGAAATCATGCTGTTTCGCAAAGCGGACACTGGGGTGATCCGGCGAATAGGTTTGTATGAAGACGCGGCCCGGTTTCGAACCCCTGCCCGCGCGTCCCGCCACCTGCGTTAAGAGTTGAAATGTCCTTTCAGAGGAGCGGAAATCCGGCAGCATGAGGCCGACATCGGCATAAATCACGCCGACCAGGGTGACATGCGGAAAATCAAAACCCTTCGCGATCATTTGCGTCCCGACGAGAATGTCGATTTCCTGATTGCGGAAGGATTTGAGAATCACTTCATGCGAACCGCGCTTTTTAATGCTGTCGGTATCCATGCGCGCGACCCGCGCCTTCGGCCACAGCGCGGAAACGGCTTGCTCAACTTTTTCCGTGCCGAAACCGCCGAAACGCAGCATTGTCGCCGAACAATTGGAACACGCTTCCGATATCGGTTTTTGAAAATTGCAGTAATGGCACAGCAGCTGTTCATCTTCCTGATGAAACGTCAGGGAAACCTGGCAGGAACCGCAGCTTTCGACTTGCCCGCAGCGGGGACAATGAATGAATGTCGAAAATCCGCGCCGGTTCAAGAGGAGCATCGTCCCCTCTTTTTGATCCAGGTTTTTCTGAATTTCCATGACGAGGCGCTGTGTGAGAATCGCGGATTTTCTTTTGCCGGCCGTCGCTTCTTTTAAATCAATGATCTGAACGGCGGGCATGGATTTTTGATCGATGCGGCTGGTTAAATCCATGCGCGTCACCTCCCCGGTTTCGGTGCGGTGCATGGTTTCCAGGGAAGGCGTCGCCGTTCCCATCACAAACAAGGCATTTTCATTTTGAGCGCGCCACATCGCCACTTCACGCGAGTGATAACGCGGTGTTGTTTCCTGTTTATAGGAACCTTCATGCTCTTCATCCATGATGATAAGGCCGAGTCTGCGCACCGGCGCAAAAACAGCCGAACGCGGGCCCAAAATGACGCGCCGCTCACCCCGCTCGATCCGCTTCCAGGCGAGGAAGCGCTCCGAGTCGGTGAGCTTGCTGTGCAGAATTTCAAGCTCATGGCCGAAGTGATGCAGAAAAAAACGTCTGATTTGTTCAGTCAATGCGATTTCCGGCACCATGCAGATCGCAGACTCTTCTTTTTTCAAAACTTCCTTGATGGCTTGAATGTAAATCTCGCTTTTCCCGCTGCCGGTGACGCCGTAAAGCAAAATCGGTTTTG
>JBFHCO010000045.1:0-13181 GCA_041585205.1 Candidatus Omnitrophota bacterium
AGCATGATGTTCCCCGTTTTAAAGGCCTGCCGGGATCAAGGTCTGACACCCGTATATTTTCAGAAAAAATTCGGTCCAAAATTATTGAAGCCGCTTGGCGAATGGAGCGTGATTTTCAAAGTCTATGAAGATTATACGGCGCACGGCAGCGAAGGAGTCGCGAATCGTTTTCCCGAAGTACGGAAAATCATCGAAGATTTGCGCATGTTTGACTGGGACGGTATGGATTTAACTTCGGTGGTCATGAAGCGGATTGATTTCTTGATCCGAGTCAAATCCCCCATGCTTGCCCGCGATATTGACGTCGCGTATCAATTTTTGTCGCGGGAAAATGTCAAAACCTTGATTGTCGATGAGGATGTGACCGAATTTTCACGAACGCTAGTGTGTGCGGCCAAAGCGCTGGGTGTCAAAACGCTTGAGCTTGTGCACGGCGTTCCGGCCTACGGCAAGGGCGCGCGGCGTTTATGCGACAAAATCGCCTGCTGGGGCCCCTACATCAAGGACGTGCTCTTATCGAAGCAGGAAAGGGACCCCGGTGATTTCGTCATCACGGGCAATCCCGCCTTCGATCATCTGAGCCGGCGTCATGTTGAAACGGATAAGGCAGCGTTGCGAAGACGGTTTCGAATTCCTTCCCATCACCGGATTATTGTATTGATCGCGAAGCCGTTTAAACCCGGCACGCTGCCGGGGCTGATCCACTTGCATCGGAACCGGCGCGATTCGGAAAGAATTTTGTATTCGGCGCTGAATGCTCTCAGCGGGCATGGGAACTTTACGCTGATCGTGAAATTGCATCCGAAAGACAAGCATAAACAGGTGACGCTCGATGCGGTGCGAGCGTACGGTGAATACATGAAAATCCGCGTCGTTCAAAATTTCGATATTTTTACGCTGATCAACGGATGCGATCTTGTGATATCGCCGTTTTCGACCGCCGTTTTGGAAGCGATGTTACTCGCCAAAAAGCTCATTCTGTTGAATTTTAACGAAAGTTTTTATGATCACCCGTACATGAAGTGGAACGCGGCTTACAGCATCCGGAATGAGGGGGAGCTAAAAACCGTCGTGGACGGATATTTTACGAACCATTTCCAGGATCATTGGGAAGGCCGCAATAAAATCATTGAACAGTTCGCGCATGCATTGGACGGCCGGTCCGCAAACCGCGTCGCCGATCTCGCGCGCAATTTATCAAACGATTCAAACATTGAAATCACGGAAGGAGTTTTACATGACTAAACATTTTATTGATTTACCCAAGCGGGCGGAAAAACCCCGCGAAAAAGGATGGACCATCTTGATCGACGGCGGCATCGCCACGGGTCAATTCACGGATGTCCTCAACGCGCATCACGATTTGATTGATTTTGTGAAATTCGGATGGGGGACATCGATGGTCACAAAGCAGATGGACCGGAAAATGAGCGCGCTGGCCGAGCATGAGATCCCGTACTTTTTCGGCGGGACGTTGTTCGAAAAAGCCCTGTCGCAGAATAAATTGGCGGAATACCGCGCGTATTTGAAGGATTACCGATGCCAATACCTCGAAATCTCAAACGGGACATTGAGTCTGACGAATTCGGAGAAGTGTCAATACATCCGCGAGTTTTCGGACGCATTCAAAGTTTTCAGCGAAGTCGGCTATAAGGATCATGAAAAATCACAGAACATGCATCCCGCTCAGTGGATTGAATGCATCAAGCAGGATTTGAAAGCGGGCGCGGTCAAGGTCATCACCGAGGCGCGCGAAAGCGGCCAAAGCGGTGTCTGCCGTTCGAACGGCGAACTGCGTTTCGGCTTGATCGAAGAAATCGTCAGCTCGGGCATTGATATGAACAGCATTGTCTTCGAAGCGCCCAACAAATATTTGCAAACCTATTTCATCAAGCGCTTCGGGGTGAACGTCAATCTCGCCAATATTGCTTTTGAAGATGTGATCGGCTTGGAAACATTAAGGGTGGGGTTAAGATCCGACACCTTTTTTCTGAACGAGGTGAAGGCGTGAATACGCCGGACTTGGTTTTTCATCTGGCCATTCCGTGCCGCAATCTGGAGGAGGCCAAGACTTTTTATGTCGACCGTCTCGGCGCGCAGCTCGCCCGCAGTTATGACGACCGAATCACGCTGAATTTTTACGGGGCTCAAGTGGTGTGCCACAAGTCGGATAAAATCGACCCGAAACCGGAAATGTATCCGCGGCATTTCGGCCTGACTTTCAAAAAGCGCGAACCTTTTGATGCGATATTAAAAAGGGCGCAGGACGGGAAGCTTGAATTTTTCGCGCCGCCTTTCGTCCGCTTCGAAGGAAGAAAGGATGAGCACCGTTCTTTTTTCCTCAAGGATCCGTCCAACAATTTGATCGAATTCAAATATTACAAAGATCCGGTGATGATGTACTGATGAACACGCGGATCTGCAGCACGCTCAAGGATTTGGATCGACTGGAAGGGTGCATCGTGGTGATCGATGTTTTCAGGACGAGCAACACGATTATTGCGGCACTCGCGAAGGGCGCCAAAGAAGTGGTCACGGTCAAAGAAATCGAGGATGCCCTGGCCTACGCGAAGCAGAATTCCGGTTGCTTTCTTCTGGGTGAGAGAAACGGAAAAAAACTGGCCGGCTTCGAGGGAGATAACTCACCCTGTATTCCGGAATCCCGTTTGGCGGCCAAAACCGTGGTGCTGACGTCATCCGGAGGAACGCGTTGCATTGAGGCTTGTCCGGAGGACTCGGAAGTCGTTATCGGCAGTTTCGCCAATGCCGATGCGCTTTGCCGTTATATTCGAAATCGCAACATCGCGAGCGTGACTTTCTGGGCCGTCGGGGTGCGCGGCGAGGAGCCCGCGGAAGAAGACCTGCTCTGCGCCCGGTTTTTGGAGGATACGCTGCTCGGCTGTAACAAGCAGGTTTCGGATATGGAACGCCGGCTTTTAGAGACCGAGGGTGCCAAAAGATTGGAACGGCTTCATCAGTTCGAGGACCTGCGTTATTGCATTCGGCAAGGTGGAGCATCGGCGGTTCCCAGAAGAAAACGTCAAGCGACCCATTATGCTTTTATTGCAGAACGGAGCAACGAACCCATTCAGTGAATCATGATGACAAACTCTCCGGAAGATAACACAACGGCGGTCAACACAGCGATAGCGGATGAAGTGCGTCCGGTTTCGATTCCCGAGGATGCGCTCAGAGCCAAGAAAAAGAAGGCCATGCTCAAGCATACGGCGTTGTATGCTTCGTCCAAGTACTTGTCGCAGGCGATCGGGATTGTTAATAGTTTTGCGCTCCGCCGTTTTATGGGGCCGACCGCCATGGGCGTCTGGAGCGTGATTCAGGTGATTCTGAATCACGGGGGGCAGGCCAGCATAGGCACTACCCGGGCTATGGCCCGGGACTATCCTTTCTATCGCGGCAAAGGCGATCATGATCGGGCCGAAAATTTAAAAGATCTGACGCTGACATTCACCCTCTTAATGATGATGGTCCCCGCCGCCGGTATCGGCATTTATTTAACGGCAAAGTGGTCGACGCTTGTCCCCGCGATGCGAATCGGCTTGATTTTTATCTGCGCTTACCTGTTCGTGCAAAGATTTTATGATCTGACGCTGATTTTATTGAGATCTGATAAACGTTTCGAGATCTTGAGCATGACCACCGTGCTTGAATCGGTGGGCGGCATCCTGATTACCTTTTCCCTGGTTTATTTCATGAACATCTATGGGTTGATGATCGGGACAATTTTAGTCACCTTGGGCATGCTGCTTTTTATTTATAAAAAAAATCCTTATCATTTCCGCTTTTATTGGAACAATGCCACGTTGTGGCGGGAATTAAAACTCGGTGTTCCGCTATTCGCGCAGTCTTTTTTACTGACATTGTTGCGAAGCTTGGACAGTTTAATTATTGCCAAGCTGCTGGGATTTCTTTCCGTGGGTTACTATTCCATCGCTTTGATGTCCAGAAATTACGCCAATTCTCTGCCCCTGATGTTTGCCCATGTGTGGTATCCCCATCTGCAGGAGGATTACGGCCGCCATGAAGATCCGAAAGCGATCCGGAATTACTTACTGACACCGCTATTCGGATTTTCCATTTTTATTCCTTTTTTGTGCGGACTTGCGATTTTCACGGTGCCCGCGCTGGTGCACCTGCTTTTACCGAAATATATCCCGGGCCTTATGGCCATGAAAATCTATTTGATCGGATCCTTGTTTATGGTGATGGGCCGGTTCAGCAATCAATTTCTGATCACGTTGGACAAGTATTGGATCACGGTTCCGATCATGATGGCCGCAATTGCCGTGAATGCGGCGCTGAATGGGTCGTTTATCGCCCTGGGTTGGGGGATTGAAGGAGTGGCTTTCGGAACCGCTGTTTCGCTGGGAGTATACGGAATATCGTCTTTTTGGGTGGCCATGAAGCACTGCTCAAACTCCAAGCAGATCGCGGGGGATATATCCGGGATTTTCATCATCGCGCTGCTGTTTTGGGCCGGGATCGGAAGCATTGATTACTTTGTATCCTTCGGCAATGTCTATGCGTCTAGCTTGATCAAAATCATTCTTTTTCTGGCGTACGCGGCGCCTTTCCTTTGGCACTTGGAAAAGAAAACACAAGTGCTCCGGCATTTGAAGGACATGAAATTTAAAAAGAAAGAGAAGGACGCCCGCTCACCGAAATGAAAACCCTCTCTGCCGTCTTAATTGTTAAAAATGAGGAAAAGAAATTGGAATCTTGCCTCGCATCCCTGCGTTGGGCCGATGAAATCATCATCGTCGACACGCACAGCACGGACCGCACGCTTGAGATCGCTTCTCGCTATACCGACAAAATTTATCAGCGGGATTTCGATGAATTTTCAGCGCAAAAAAATTTTGCGGTGGAACAAGCCTCCGGCGAATGGATTTTATCGGTGGATGCCGACGAGCGCGTGAGTCCGGAATTGCGCGATGCCATCATCAAAGTGCTTGAGAAGGGGACGGGATACGACGGCTTCATGGTGAAGCGGAGAAATATCATTTTCGGAAAAAGCCTGCGCTTTGCGGGCCAGCGCTCGGAGAAAATCTTGAGATTATTCCGCAAAGGCGGGGGGCTTTTTGAACAGCCGATTCATGAAAAGGTGGCCGTCAACGGGCCGGTTGGTGAATTGGCGGGAGAATTGGTGCATGAAAGCATTACTGACCTCAAGGAATATTTCGAGAAATTAAACCTCTACACCGATCATGAGGCGCGCTTGATGCGGTCTCGGGGGATCCGACCGAATTTTGTTGATCTTTATCTGAAACCGGCGGCCCGCTTTTTTTATTTTTACATCCTGAGACTGGGTTTTTTGGACGGGTATGCGGGTTTCCTTTATCACGGCCTGTCTTCCTATTATGCCTTTTTGAAATGCGCCAAAGTAAAAGAATTGCAATGGAACAAACCGGAGACCTCCCGCGTATGAAAATCGGCATCGATATTCAATCCACCGCCGGAAAAAAAACGGGGCTCGGTGTTTATACGGCGCATTTAACCGATGTCCTTCAGCGGCATTTTAATCACCGGAACGAATACCGGCTGTACAAAAAAAAATCCGAGAAGGATTTTAATACCTTGGACCGTATCCGCTGGGAAAATCTGGAAATGCCCCGCCTTGCGAAAAAAGACAGAGTGGATATTTTGCATGTGCCCGCCTTTGCGGCCCCCCTTTGCAGGCCGGCACCGCTTGTGGTGACGGTGCACGACATCATCGGCCGGGTTTTTCCGAACCAGAAGGGCTGGGCAAGCCGTTGGTACTGGGGGACCTGGCTTCCGAACAGTTTCAAGAAGGCGGACCGCCTTATCGCGGATTCGGAGAGCACAAAAAAAGATTTGATCACGCATCTTGGAATCAAGGAAAAAAATATACGCGTGATTCATCCTTCCGGCCATGAGTCCTTTTCAGCCGAGAGGGACCCGGTGGAAATTAGCGAGGTAAAAATGAAACTCGGCGTGCGCGAGCGGTATTTTCTTTTCGTCGGAACGATTGAACCGCGCAAAAATTTGCCGCGCGTGATCGAGGCCTTTTTGAAATTCAATAAAACATGCTCCGCGGACGGCCGTCATCAGTTGGTGATTGTTGGATCCCAAACCTTCGCGCGAGGCAAGGTCTTCAGGGATATGCTGCAAAAATTTGATGCCAAAACGGAAGACGTGCTTTATAGTTCCTATATAGCGCACAAGGATTTAAACGCCTTGTATCAGGGCGCCGTCGCGCTGCTCTTTCCCTCGCTTTATGAAGGGTGGGGGCTGCCGGTGCTCGAGGCCATGGCCTGCGGGACACCGGTGTTGACGTCCGATGTCTCATCGCTTCCCGAAGCGGCCGGAGATGCGGCGCTTCTTGTGAATCCTTACGATACGGAGGCGATTCGTGAGGGGATCAAGCGTTTGGCGATTGACAAAGATTTTCGGGAACAGTGCGTGACGCGCGGCTTCCGGCACATAAAAAAATTTTCCTGGACCGAGACGGCCAGGCAAACCGTTGAGGTTTATGAATCCTTAAACTGATTATGGCTATTGAAGAAAAGCAGCAGACATTCAAGGGTATTCAGGAGCATTATGACCATCTTTTTAAGGTGGAGCCCATCCGAGATGAGGACCGGGCCTACCGGTGGTTTGCCGAGCAGCTCTTTAAAGTGAAACCGGGCATGCTTTCGCTTCTGGACCTGGCCTGCGGTGCGGGCTATTTTCTGCGCGAAGTCGCGAAGCTTCATCCGGGCGGCGTCTTATTGAGCGGCACGGATATTTCCGGCACCGCGATTGAAATGGCGAAACAGGAATGCCCGCAGGCCGAGTACACGCTGGCCGTGGCCGAGGATTTGCCGTTTGAGGACCGCACGTTCGATGCCGTTACTTGTTTAGGCAGCATGGAGCATTTTCTCGATATCGGGAAAGCCATTCGGGAAATGAAGCGCGTTTCGAAACCGGATGCCGTCTTTTTTATTCTTGTTCCGAATATGTTCTGGTATAAGGATATTTGGTCCGTTCTTTGGACGGGCAACCGCAAAACCCGCAATCAAATGCATGAACGTTTCGCAAGCAGGGGGGAATGGATAGAACTTTTTCAAAATCAGGGGCTGCGCGTGACCGAGACCATCAAGTACAACGGGATTGCCAAACGCCCCTTCAAACAGCGCTTAAAAGACATGTTGATACCGCAGCGATTTTCCTATCATTTTCTTTTTATCTGCCGGCAATAATACCGGATTTGGATATGTCACATAAACCACTTCGAAAAAAAGTTCAGCACTTTCTGTTTCACCGCATTCTCGGCGGGCTTGTTTTTCAAAGCAGCAATTATTATGAGAACGGGAAGTGGTATCACAGGCTTAAAAAAAGTATCAACCAATATTTAAATGAACGCGGCGCACAAACCCCGTTTATGTTCACCAAACGGGAGTGTCTCGAGTTCTGGGGCTCCATGAACAATGCAAGTTCAAGTTCGGGCAACCGGCCGCAGCATTATGCCGTCAAAGAGCGGGAAATCATCGATTTCCTGCACGAATTCTGGACGCCGCATGTGCGGTTTGAAGATCATATCCTTGAATTGGGATGCAATTGCGGCGCGAATTTGAATTGGTTGAGACAGCTCGGGTACCGCCATTTGTCCGGTGTCGAAATCAATCCGAATGCGGTTGAGGAGATGAGACATTCTTTTCCCGAGACGGCTGATCACGTTCCCGTTCAAGTGGGCAGTCTGGATACGGTCTTAAGCGGCATGCCCGACAAATCGGTGGATGTTGTATTCACCATGGGTGTCGCGATGCATATTCATCCTGCGGATAACGCTGTTTTTAAGGACATGAAGCGTGTCGCGCGAAAATTTATTTGCACCATGGAGCCGGAATCGGCCAATTCCAATTATGTGTTCGCAAGAAATTATCGCCGGGTCTTTTCCCGCTTGGGCTGTCCGCAGCTGAAATCGACGGTGATCACGCATTCCAATTATCCGTCCGTCGCGCGCAAGCGGGGAGCCGTTGTCCGGTTGTTTGCCGCGGGTTAAACGTCAAGGGGTAGTGCGCCATGGTCGAATCGCTCAAAGAATTGAACCGCCGATGCCAAAAACCCGATTATAAAACCAAGGGGAATTGGATGGTGCGCACGTTTTTGAGAGACGCGGCACTGCCCATGACCTGGCTGCTGCTCCATACACCCGTCACCGCCAATCAAATCACGCTGATTTCACTCCTGATCGGTCTCGCCGGTGTCTGCTTCATGGCGCTTCCCGGCCCCGGCCTGTTCCTGCTGGGGGCGGTTTTTCTGCAGCTCTGGTATTACCTGGACCACGTTGACGGTCAAATCGCGCGCTACCGGGGGACGGCGTGTCTTTCGGGCCGTTTTTTTGACTTCATCACGCATCATCTGATTCACGGCGTGCTCTTTTTCGGGCTGGGGTTTTATGTTTACGGCGAGACGCAAAGCGTTTTCTTTCTCGTCCTCGGATTTATCGTTTCAGTTTCCATGATGATGTTCAATCTGATTCATGACACGAAATACAAAACCTTTTTTGAAAAACTCGAGAAGATGGATACCGTTTACGTGCGCCGGGACGCGGCCGCGCCGACCGCGGAGAGGGCGGCGCCAAAAAGCGGCGCGCATTTGGCGTTTTCCGTGATGCATAAACTGTGTGAAATACATGTCGCGATGAATATCCTGACGCTCGCGGCGGTTTTGGATGTGTGGTTCAAAACGGCGTTCGATTTCAGGTTTTTACTGTTCGCGGTTTATGCCTTGATCGTGCCCGTGCTGGCGGCTGTTAAAACGAGTTATTTCATCACCGCAAAAAAAGTGGATCAAGAATTCGAGGAACGTTTTGGTCCCGCCTAAACCTTCACAACGGCAGCTGCCGCTCATACCCATGACGCTTTTGAATCTGATCACCTGGGCAGCGGGCATTGCCTGTCTTTTTTTTGTCTTCACAAACGGCATTCCTCTGATTCAGGCCGGCATCATTTCGGAATTGGGTTCCAAATCGCGCTATGTGCAGACCATGCGGATATCCGTCGCCGTTTTTTTGGCCGTTCTCCTGCTCATCCGCTGGAAATCGGAAGACCTGTTTGAGGATTTGTGGGTGGTGCGCGCGATCCGGAATTTCCTGAATCAGCCGCTCGACATGATCACGACGCTTTTTTTCATGGTCTATTCTTTCGCCCTCATCCTGGTCGGTTTCATCCGTCATGCCGCGCTGGAAACACGCGCCTTTGACCTCGGCATTTTTTCCCAGGCGGTCTGGAACACCCTGCAGGGGGATTTTCTCTACTCTTCAATCAAAGGCGGCATCTGTCTTTTAGGGGACCACTTCAGCCCGATTTTGGCGCTGATTGCGCCGCTGTTCAGTCTCTGGCCGGATCCGCGCATGCTTTTGATTCTGCAGGTTTTTGCCGCGGCAAGCTGTATTTTTTTAATCGCCCAAATCGCCCGAGAGAAAACGGGCAATCATTACGTCGCGGTGCTCTTTTCACTCGCGTACTGTTTTTTTCTGCCGACGCGCAATGCCTTGCATGAGGATTTTCATCCTGAAGTGCTGGTGGACCCGTTTATTTTGCTGTGCTTCATTTTTCTCGAGAAGAACCGCATCAGCTGGTTTTTGATGAGTTTAGCCGTCGTGATCGCCGGTAAAGAAAATATGCTGATGGTGGCGTTTATTTTCGGTTTCTATGCCTGGATGTTTAAAAAAATGCGTTCACTCGGTACCGTTTTGATGCTGGTATCCGTGGTGATATTTGTGATGGAGGTGCGGTGGGCGATTCCGAAAATCAGCGGACAGCCGTATCTTTATCAGGGATTTTATCAGCACTTGCTCAAAGGTTCGCCGCTGGATTGGCTGGGCGCCGTTTTTAACGGGGATTCCATTGAGTATATTTTGAAAGTATTTTCGCCGCTGCTCTTCCTGTCTTTTTTCCACGGACCGACTCTGATTTTGACGCTGCCGGTGCTGGCGCAGAATATTTTATCGAATAACGACGTCTTCCGTTCGTTCGCTTATCATTACACGACGGGCCTGACACCCTTTGTCTTCATTTCGGCCATTTACGGCTGGGATGTCCTGGTGCGCCGCTTTAGCTGGTTTTCGGGCCGGCAGGTTTTATTCGGATGCCTGCTCCTCTTTGTGAGTCTCATGCGTTCAGGGCCGTCTGAGTATTACTATTTTTGGCAAAGCTGGATTCACCGGTCACCGCACCGCGACATGATACGCGAAAAATTAAATTCCATTCCGGAAAAGGCGGTGGTGGTGACGCATAATAATTTCATTCCCCAGCTGAGCGAACGAAAGTATGTTTATCAATTTGATTACAACCCGACCGTCACGAAGACCGAAATGGCGGTCCGCCACAACGCTGATTTTGTGATCTTTGACCGTGAATTCTGGGAAAGAGGGACTCTGGCCCCCGGCCAAACCCTCCTGAATCTCCAAGCGGCCGGTTATGAGATTTATTTTCAGAAGAACGGATTTTATATTCTGCAGCACCGGGATTCCCAGGTTAGATAAATCATACCTGCCGCCCATCCTGACCAAGATTCGAAACAGACGCCCTGGCCGCCCTGAATACATAACCTCTTTGATAACAAGGTGTTAGGGGTCTGTCTGCTCGGCAATCTTCGTGAATAAATCAGTTGAAACGCCCCTCTTTTTCGATTAGATTATTAGCCATATATACAGATATCTAAAGGACTTCCGATAATTTACCCATGATCTATCAGCCCAATTCCAAGCCCATTGTTTGTTTAATTACGCCCCCTTCGATTTTTCTGCTCGACGAGCGCGTCTTTGTGAATCTGGGTATTCTCAAAGTGGCGGCCGTCCTGGAGCGGGCGGGATATACCGTGGAGATGGTGGACCTTTCCGGCATTGAAAATTTTGAAGATGCCATCCGCGACCATGCCCGGATTTCCAAAGCCGAAATTTACGGTCTGACGGCGACCACCCCCCAAATGCCGGCAGCCGCCAAGGTAGCCAAAGTCATTCGCGAAGAACAGCCTGAAGCGCGCCTCCTTATCGGCGGTCCCCATGTGACACTGGTCCATTCCGCTTTCAAAAAAGAGAGCCTCGAAGGCCATTACGGGCGCGGCACCGAGGCTATGAAGCGCATCGAAAAACTTTTTGATGTGGCTGTGATCGGGGACGGCGAAGAGGCCATTTTTGTGGCGATCGCCGATCATCCGCCCAAAATCGTGGATGCCAATGACCGCGCGTCTCAGTTTTTTTTGAACAATCAAAGGCTTGAAGCGCTGCCGTATCCGGCCCGCCATTTGGTCGACATGGACAGTTATCATTATTCGATTGAAAAGCACCGCGCCACCAGCATCATCGCCCAGCTCGGCTGCCCGTTCGAATGCGGATTTTGCGGCGGACGCCAGGCGCCGATGCTGCGTGTGATCCGCACGCGCAGCACGCAGAATATTGTCGAAGAGATCCGGTTTCTGCATGAGACCTACGGCTATACCGGTTTTATGTTTTATGACGACGAACTGAACGTCAATCCGAAAATGGTCGAACTGATGGAATCCATTCATGATTTGCAGCGCGAACTGGGCGTGGAATTCCGTTTGCGCGGCTTTGTCAAAGCCGAGCTTTTCACGGACCGCCAGGCCGCGGCCATGGTGAAAGCGGGCTTCCGCTGGCTCCTGACGGGTTTTGAATCCGGCTCACCCCGCATTTTGATGAATATCAACAAAAAAGCGACGCGCGAGCAAAACACGCGTGCGGTGGAAACCGCGCGGCGCCACGGCCTCAAAGTCAAAGCCCTGATGTCGATCGGGCATCCCGGCGAAAGCCGCGAGACCATCATGGAAACGCATGATTGGCTGATGCAGGTGAAGCCGGATGATTTTGACGTCACCATTATCACGACCTATCCCGGCACGCCGTATTACGATTTCGCGCGCCGCCACCCGGAACACAAGAATGTCTGGACGTATACTTACGAAAAAACGGGGGACCGGCTTTACAGTTTTGAAGTGGATTACAACGAAGTGGCGGATTATTACAAAGGGGACCCCAACGGCGGTTATAAGGCTTACGTCTATACCGATTATTTGAGTTCGGATAAACTCGTTCAGCTCAGGGATTATGTCGAACGCGACGTCCGTGAAAAGCTGAATATCCCATTTAATCCCGGCGCCTCCGCCATCCGCTACGAACATTCGATGGGTCAATTCGGTGGTAAACTTCCGCCTCATATCCTTCGAACGAATTCTCCTCAGGGGGCTTACCCCGGTTCCGCCGTTCGCTCTACTTGAAATTCATTTCGGGAGGAAACGTCGGCAGCTTTAGCTTAGCGCCATTGCGTGAAATTTTTTTGTATAGGATAAAAATATTTTATGGAGAGAGCGATTTATGCGACAAAAAATACTCAATAAAATGCACCATGTTTCACTGAGTTTGTTGGAGTATCGCGAGAGGCTAACATGGGCATTTTTAAACCGGTTCATCCCCTGGAGCGACCGGCAGAGGACGGATTTAAAGACGGTCTGCCTTATCCTGGGGCCTTACCGTAATTTAACAACCTTACTCGGAGCTCTTTTGGGGCTGCATCCGAACTGCCAAACCTTGAATCACTCCGAATCGAGGGTTCTGGAAGATAAAGAACTCAATTTTATCGACGGGTACAGCGCGGATAAATTCGATCGTTTTTGCCGTTTCGCGCTCTTCGCATCTTCAGGTGGAAAGGGCGGAGGTTACGGCGGGTCGATTGTTCATTCGCATGCGTTCAAAAAAAGGGATGAAGTCCGCACGGTTTATGAGCGGCGTTACGGTAAAAAGCCTTTCCTGAAGCAAAAAGTTCAGTCGGTCATTTGGAAAGGGGACCTGCGCGTCACCAATGAACTCAGGCGCTGCGAGGTTGATTTCCGTGAATTGATTCAAAAAAGTCCCAAGCTCAGATTCCTGATGCCGGTCCGCAATCCTTTGGATTGCGCGATTTCAAACAGCAAGCCGACGCATGGCAAGGACTTCCTGGGATTGAAAGACAAAACATTCGAATCAACGCTGGAGGCCGTGCTGCAGGAAATGTCTTGGTTTATTCGTCTGGCGCATGAATTCCCGGACCGCTTTTTCTTCTTTTATCAGGATGATCTTCAGAAAAAAGATTTATTCGTGCGCTTGGGGCGATTTCTGCAATTGGATTCGGATGAGCGGTGGCTGTCCGATACGCTTGAGA
>JBFHCO010000046.1:0-12978 GCA_041585205.1 Candidatus Omnitrophota bacterium
AGCTGGAAATGCGCCGTGAACTCGCCAAGCGCAGCTCCGCACGTTCCATCGAGCCTTTGGCATTCCTCAGTTCTTCCTTACACGGAACGCTCACGGCGGAATTCCTAAAAGAACAGCTCGGGGATGATGCGGTTAAAATATTAAACCGTATCCAATTTTCCAAATTCGCTGACAGCTTTGTCAGCCGCTTCGGTCTAAGCGCGCTTGCCGAGAAACTCAACCGCCAAGTCCTCGAACGCTTCGCGCGTTCCGCATAATTCCTCATTTCTCCGCATTTCCCAAAACTCCGCTTTTTTGTTAACATATCAGCCCTATGAAACCGAAATCAGAGCTTTTATCTAAAGAGTCCTCCGTGCGTCAATTTATGGAGAAGCATTTCAAGCATTTTAATGCCGCCGTAGTTATCGATGCCGCCAAGGGCTGGGTGGACTTGCTTGATCAAGGCGGAAAAATGTTTTTAGCCATGGCCGGCGCCATGAGCACGGGGGAAATCGGCATCTCGCTCGCTGAGATGATCCGCCGCGATAAAGTTCACGGCATTTCCACGACCGGCGCGAATCTCGAGGAAGATATTTTCAATCTCGTGGCTCATAAGCAATACAAGCGCCTTCCAAATTATCGCAGCCTCACGGCGGAACAAGAGCTGGAACTACGTGAGCAGGGTATGAACCGCGTGACGGATACCTGCATTCCCGAAGAAGCCGCCATGAAGAAGATCGACGCGAGCATTCTCAAATTATGGCAGCGCGCCGATCATAAAGGGGACCGGTACTTTCCGTATGAATTTTTTTATCAACTGATTGAATCCGGCGAGCTAGAGCCGCTCTACGAAGCCGATCCCGCGCATTCGTGGGTGCTGGCCGCCTGCGATAAAGGTATTCCGATTTATACGCCCGGTTGGGAAGACTCCACGTTGGGCAACGGTTTTGTCGCGGATGTCATGGAAGGTAAAATCAAATCTTTTCAAACCGTTAAAAGCGGGCTTGAACAAATGGAGAATTTGGTTCGGTGGTATCAGGAACAAACCAAAGACAAGCCCATGGGTTTTTTTCAAATTGGTGGAGGAATCGCGGGCGACTTTCCGATTTGCGCGGTGCCTTTGATTATTCAGGATTTAAAACAGGATTGCCGCCGCTGGGGCTATTTCTGCCAGATTTCCGACAGCACCACTTCCTACGGTTCTTACAGCGGTGCTGTCCCGAATGAAAAAATTACCTGGTCCAAGCTGGATCCGGATACGCCGCGCTTTGTGATTGAATCCGATGCCTCGATTGTCGCCCCGCTGATTTTCAATTACGTGCTCGGCGGTTGAATATCCCCGGATAATTCATCTTACCGCGATGTAATGATTAAAATAGAAGAAGCATTCCCACCAACAGGCATGCAATCATAATCATCATCAAAGGATTCGAGGCGGGCGCAATGGCTTGATCCTTGAACCATCGCTTCAGACGTTGGTCCGCATTCGCGATCCATTCCGTCCATCTTTGCTGTATGGATACTTGTCCGGCATTGACCGGAAAACAAAACGCGCGTTCAAACAGGCGGGCGCCCTTGCGGTAAAACCAATCCAGATCCAGTGTGATCACAGCTTTGGCGTGCAGATGTTTGACGATCAAGGCAAAGGTCAGCACGGTGCCGAGCAGCAATTCCACGGAATGAATGACATGATCGGCCGAATAGACATGCGCATGTTCGGGGAATGGCAAGAAACGGTACATCAGATCAGGATAAACACCGATGGCAAAGCAGGTGAGCGCCGTAGCGCCCATCGCCAGATACATGTTGAGCGGCAATCTCCTTTCCGGGTTCTTTCCGCCGCTGCCTTCGCCCCAGAAGGCAAAATAGGCCAGCTTCAAGGCTATCGAGAGAAAGGTTCCGACCGCGACGAGTAATAAAGTCGCTTCAAGCCAGGCCAAATGGGCATGTTCCGCGGCCTTCAATAAAAGTGATTTGCTGACATAGCCGTTCAAAAGCGGCGCCCCGGAAATGGCCAGCGCGCCCGTCATGAAAAAAAATAAAATCCACCTGTCCGCATGGGCAAAACCGCCGAGGTCGCTCAATTTCGTTTTTCCCGTACGGAAAAGAATGGCGCCTGTTGCCATGAAGAGCAGCCCTTTAAAGAGAATGTTGCCGATGGCATGTGCGGTTCCCGCGTTGATGCCCAGGTCGGAACCGATACCAATTCCACACACCATGTAACCGATCTGACAGACAATATGATAAGAGAGCAGACGGCGCATGTCGTTTTCCATCAAAGCCCAAATGACGCCGTAAACCGCGGCGACGGCTCCGAGCCAAATCAATATCTCCTCACCGGCAAAACCGCGGGCAAACGCATAAACCGCGACCTTGGTCGTGAAGGCGCTCAAGTACACGCTGCCGTGAGCCGTGCCTTCCGGATAGGCGTCCGGCAGCCAGCTGTGCACAGGCACAAGTGCCGCATTGATCGCGAACCCGGCGAATATCATCCAGCCGGCCGTATCGAGCGGTAAGGTCTGAAACAGCAAACCCCCTCCCGCAAAAAGCTTCATCAGGAGACCCGAGAAAAAGAAAAGTCCGCCCGTCAAATGCACCAGCAGATAGCGGAAAAGCGCCGGCAGGCTGGTCTTGCGCTGCCGGTTCCAAATAAGAATTGCTGACGTCAAGGCCATCAATTCCCAGAAAATGAATAGGGTGACTAAATCACCGGCCAGCACCGCCCCGAGCGAACTCCCGACATATAAATTCGCGAAGATATGCGTTTCCTTTTCATGCGCGTGAATGGCGTAGAGATGCGCTAAAAAGCCGAAGATGAGAAAGGCATAGCAGAAAAGCAACGCCAGCGAGTCGAGCCGCAGCAGCGTGAAGGTGTAAGCTGGAAAATGCAATAAGACCGTTTGATCACCGGCGGCGAGCAGACGCTGTATCATCCAAAAAGAAATTAGCGGAACCGCCAGCTGAACGATGGAGCGCAGACGCGGGTTTAAAAAAAATGCCAGTGCGGCTGCCAGAAAGAAGGGGAGGGACGGATGCATTTCAATCATAATAGTCTTCCTTGCGGTAAAGCCAGTACTTGCCGAGCGTCTTAGCGATGAACATCAAGAGCATCCCGCCGAGTACGCCCATCACAATCGCATATCCTTTCAGATCGCGCCACCAGATTCCTGTTGCATGAGCATGGACTAAAAAAAGTTCCGCAAGCCATAAGGCCGCCAAAATGACGCCGAGGATTAAAATTATTTTTTTCATTTTATACTCCTCCGAAAATCTTGGCGGAAGCCATGCCGGCCAAATGATATTGAATCGCGATCCATGCGGGAACAATCCCGAAAAGAATGCTTAAGACTGCCGTCATCACCGGCGGTGATCCGAGCGTCCACGGGCTTTCATCGCGTGTGTCAGCGCCTTCTTTCCTAAAGGCCGTGATCACGACCGGGAGCAAATAGGCCGCGTTCAAAAGGGCGCTTGAGAGATAAACAATCAGCGCCCACCATTCGCGGACTTCTATCGCGCCTTTGCACAAAAACCATTTGCTGATAAAGCCGCAAAAAGGCGGAAAACCGGACAATCCGAGCGCGCCGATGGTGAAGGCCGTCATGGTCCAAGGCAGTTTGCGCCCGATCCCTTTCATTTCACTGATGTTTTCCTTATGTGTTTTGACATAGATGACGCCGGCACAGAAAAAAAGCGTGATTTTTAACATGGCGTGATTCGCCAGATGCAAAATCGCCCCCGTAAAGGCGGATGGCGTGACCAGTGCAGCGCCTAAAATAATATAAGCCAGTTGGCTGATGGTTGAATACGCCAGCCTTCTTTTCAAATTATCTTGGGCGAGCGCAATGAGCGAAGCTCCGATAATGGTGAATGCGGCAACCCAGGCAAGAGGCTGCCACAAGCCCGATGAATCAAGGAGCGAGGGACCGAATACAAATCCGACCACACGCAGCGTGGCAAAGACGCCGGCCTTGACCACCGCCACGGCATGCAATAGAGCGCTGACGGGTGTCGGCGCCACCATGGCGGTCGGAAGCCAGGCGTGCACGGGAAAGAGCGCGGCCTTGACCGCAGCGCCGTAAACAAACATGGCAAAAAGAATCGCCGTTGTTTGCATGTTCATCGCGGGAGGAAAAATACCGCCCGGTGAAAAATCAAGACGGCCTGTCTCCGCATAAGTCCACGCGATCGCGGCCAATAGAAGCGCGCCGGCGCTGAGCGAATAAACAAGATATTTGCGCCCCGCCATGATGGCTTCCTTGGTTTCCTTGTGCGCGACGAGGGGATAGGTTGCGATGGTAAGGAGTTCGTAGAATACGAAAAAGGTCACCAAATCACCGGCAAAGGCAATCCCCATGGTGGCCGACAAGCTTAAAGCAAAACAGGCAAAATAACGCGTTTGCTCCTTTTCTTTAAGGGAGCGCATGTAGCCGACGTTGTAAATCGAGGTAATGATCCACAGGGCTGAGGAGAGAATCGCAAAATAAAGACCAAAGGCATCCACGCGGAAGGAAGCGGTGACTCCCGGCAGCAGTTCAAAAAAACGGAATGTGACCACGGATCCGCCGGCCACGAGAGGGTAAAGGGAAATGACGATCAAAAATTTAAGAGCGGCCGCCAGAAATGTCCACACTTCACGTAAATTCGGTGAGCGGTTTGAGAAAAGAATCAAAAGAGACGCCACGGCGGAGACAAGCACCGCCAGAAACGGACGTATTGATTCGATCGTCACAGGGCGCTCCCGGGTGCCATGATGCGCATGCCCCACGCAAAAATAGAAGGCGCATAAAAACCCAGAATCAAAAGAACGAGGGAAAGCAGTCCCGAGGCAACAACAGCCGGTATCGGACCTTCCGCGACAGCCGCTTCAGGCGCCGGTGTTTTATGGTAGAAGGCTTGCTCGATGACGCGGAAAAAATAAAGCGCGGTCAGAAGACTCGCGCCGACCACAACAACCGCCACACCCGGGTAACCGCTTTGCAGGGAACCGACGAGAATATACCATTTACTGAAAAAACCGCACATGGGCGGAACGCCGATCATCGATAACGCCGTGACCGCAAAGGCGGCCATGGTGAACGGCATTTTTTCGCGCAGCTTCGCGAAATCAAAAATATTATGCACGCCGTGTTTGTAGTAGGCTGACGCAGCAATCAAAAAAAGAATGGTTTTCATTACCGCGTGATGAATCACATGCAGCACGGCCCCCATGAAGGCCGCCGGATGATTCAGGCCGAGCGCCAGAATGATCAAACCGATATGGCTGACGCTGGAATAGGCCAGCATCCTCTTGAACTCTTTTTGAACAAAGGCCATGACGGATCCCGCGATCACGGCAAACGTCCCAAGGATCAGGAGAATCTGCGAGAGACCGAAATATTGAAGGAAGGGGGCCCCAAGAACCAGATAAAAAATCCGGATCGCGGTATAAATGGCCACTTTGGTCATAATCGGCGCAATGAAAGCGGTGGCTGAATCCGGTGCATACGTATAAGCATCGGGCAGCCAGCCATGAAACGGAAATAGCCCCATCTTGATGGCCAAACCCAGCAACATTAGCAGGGCACCGAGAAAAACGGTGCGGGAAGCCATCACCTCGGGCAATCGCATGGTCAGATCCGTCATGTTCAGGGTTCCGGTGGCCACGTAAAGATAACCGACGCCCAAAAGGTAAAAGGAAGCGCCGATGGTCCCGATCAAAAGGTAGCGGAAGCTTGAGACCGTGCTTTTTAATTGATGACCCGAACCGATCAAGGCATACGCCGTCAGGCTGGCTACTTCCAAAAAAACAAACAAGTTAAAGAAATCATGCGTCAAAATCATGCCGAGCAATCCGGAGATATGCAGAAGTACCACCATGTAGTAGGCCGTACGGCGCGGATCTTTACCGATATCCTTGTCCACCGTTTGACCGGTCGACACCAGAACCACGAATGCGACCAGATTCACTAAAAGAGCCATCAAGGCGCTTAAGCTGTCGAGGTGCCACTCGATGCCGAAGGGAGGGATCCAGCCGCTCAAATGGTAGTTGATATAGGATCCGTCCCGGACTTGCAGCAATCCGAATAAACTGTAGAGGGCAGCCATCAATACGGCCACTGCGGCCAACGCTTGGGAGATCAGCCGGTTATTCCAAAAAAGCGGAATAATCAAACAAGTTACAAACGGGATCAGGAAAATGAGAATGGGAATTTGCTGTGTGGTCATGGATTCCGCTTAACACCTTGGAGCATTTCATCCTCTTCGATTGTGCGGGTGGAGCGATAAATGGATACGACGAGGACGAGCGCGAGCCCCAGTGTGCTGACTCCGACCACAATCGCGGTCAGCATCAGCGCATGCGGAAGCGGATTGGCATAAAGAGTCACATCCACAACTGCGTGAGCGTCGTGCCCGTCGATGATCGGGATACCGCCGCCGGCCTTATAAGAAGCGGTAATGTAAAAAAGAATGACACCGGTTTGCAAAACCGCCATACCGATGATTTTTCGGATGAGATTTTTTCTGGCAATCATGACATAAATGCCGAACATCACCAAAAAAAGTGTGACCAGATAATTAAAAAGACCGAAGAACAGATTCACGGCTGCTTTTTACCAGTCCTTTCGGGTAAAAATGCTAAAACGTGAAAAATGACAAGCAGCGTCATGGAGACAACCATGGCGACGCCACCCTCCGCCAGCAAAATACCCCAATAGCGTCGCATTGCGGGATCCGAGCCAAATAAAGAAATGACGCCGTAATCAAAGTACCTTCCGCCGTTGATCAGGGCGAGACCTCCGACGCCGGCGAAAATACCGACTCCCAAAGTCGCCAGCAAAAATTCAGAGCGCACCGATAAATGACTCAGCTCACGCCTGGTGCCCACCAGCAGTTCCAGAATAAAACTTGCTCCAAGAAGCACACCCGCCTGGAATCCACCACCCGGGCTGTAGTGGCCATGAAAATAAACGTAAAGGGCGAAAACCTGAATGAAGGGTATTAACAAGCGTGTGATTTTTTCGACAATTAAACTGTCGTGTCTTTGAATCATTGCCCGTCCCTTGGTTTAAAAATAAGAAAACAGGCCACGCCGGCCGTGAAAATCACCGTCGCTTCGATGAGTGTATCGAAGGCACGGTAATCGACCACCACCGCGGTGACCGCATTCGGCGTATGGGAATGGAGCAGGCTGTTCTCAAGATAGAACGGTGACACATGGATATCGGCGGGTGCGGTGATGGCGCCAAACCAGGGCATGTCGAGGCTGCCCCACACGAGCAGTCCTCCGAACAGTGACACTAAAATCAAAGCGGAAACATGAAGCCGGCCAAAAGGCACCGGACCGGCAGAATGATGCGATCCGAATAGCGCCAGCAGAAAAAAGATGGTGCTCGCGCCCACGCCTACCATGGCTTCGGTGAAGGCCACGTCCACGGCGGCTAAAAGCGCCCATAACACTGCCAGAAAAAAACTGTAACAGCCCATTAGGAAAACGGCGCTGATCAGGTCACGCACGCGCGTTGCGGCCACGGCGGAGATCACGATAAAAATGATCAGAATGATATTCAAGGATTCTGTCATCGCTTAGAACCGCCTTTACGCCATGGTTTCAAACCGCATCGCAGGCCTGCGCGCACTAAAATATGCGTCACGGTTGGATTGGCGACGTAAATAAATAGTAAAATAAACAGCAGTTTTGCTGAGATAAAAGACAACCCGTGATAAACACACAAACCGCTGAGCACGAACAAAGATCCCAATGTATCCATAACGCCGAGGGCATGGCTGCGGGTGTAAAAATCGGGAAGCCGAATCGATCCAAGGGCGGCGACCGCCAGGACCATGACCCCTAAGGTAATGAAAGCGATTGCTATCGCGATCATGGCTTCATCCCTCTTTGTTCCAAGTATTTTCCGATGGCCACAGCGCCCACAAGATTGAGTAATCCGTAACCCAACTCGATGTCCACCAGCATTTCAAGCGCCCCGGAAACCGCACCTATAAAAACAAGAACCAAAATGGCCTTGGTGGCAATTCCATTCAATCCGATCAGGCGGTCGAATACAGTGGGGCCCTTGACTGCCCGGTATAAATAAAAGGGAATTAACGCGCACAGCCATGCGAGAGTGATAAGGAAAAAAATTCTCATGACTTATCAGGCCCCGCTCCTAAAATTTTATGGATGGCATTTTCCATAGCATGGCTGATGATGTCTTCAGAGGACGCCTTGTCCAAACGATGGACGGTAAGCTTGGAGCCTTGAAGATCCGCCGTGATCGTTCCGGGCGTCAGCGTAATGGAGTTTGCGAAAAGGACCCGCTCGGCATCCTTTTGAAGCGAAGTGGGGTGTTCGATGAATTCGGGATCAATCGGCATTTTAGGATTGAGAATCAGTTTGGAAACGTGATATGCGGCCAAGATCACCTTTATGAGCAGCCAAATGGCATAAACAAGAGATCGGAAGATCATGCCGGGTATTTGCCAGAGCGAAGGAAAAGGCGCTGCGTCATGGGAGCGAGCATATCCGAAGGCGGCAACGGCCGCGGCGCCGAGAAGTCCGCAACTCAAGTGGAAAAAATCCAATTTGGCTGACAGAAGGATCCAGAATACGAACAAGATCAATGTTCGTATCACAATACCAAGCATGCAGTGACAACTCCTGTTCCTAGGCTAAGTTCTTGATACAGAAGCAAATAAGAAAATGCAAATGATTTGCATTATACTGATTTTTTTTTATATTGGAATGTCGAAAATGGCCGTCATGCTGATTTCCGCCAACTTGCGTCATGCACAACGGCGTTCCCTAGATCGGAAACTCACGCTATAATGAGACGCACGATAATTTCAAATTTTTTTAGCCGGAGCGGTGGAACGCGTCACCTGTATGCCGAAACGCAATATTATTAAATTTATTCTCCTGTTGATTGTTATAGGCACCTGCGTTTATTTTGTTAAATTCTCGCCATGGTCTGCTCACATCAGCAAAGATTCTCTTCTGTCTTTCTTCCGTGAAATCCAAAGCAACTGGTGGGGGCCGATCGTCTTTATCTTGGTCTACGGTGTGGGATGCGTTTTTGCCGTGCCGGGTTCGCTTCTGACGCCGCTCGGCGGGGCCATTTTCGGCGTCGCCCGTGGGTTTATTTATAATCTCATCGCTGCGAATCTCGGTGCCTGTCTGGCCTTCGGAATGGCGCGTTTTATGGGGCGCGATTTCATCCAAAGTTTGATGCGCGGGAAGAAAATCGCTCAGTTTGATGATCGGGTGCGGGACCACGGTTTTGCCACGATTTTGCGTTTGCGTCTGATTCCGCTGGTACCTTTTAACGGTCTCAATTTCGGCTCCGGTTTCTCGGGCGTGCGTTTCCGGGATTATTTTTGGGGCTCGGTGCTGGGCATGATACCGGGGTGTTTCATTTACACCTATTTCGGCGATGCATTGCTCAGCGGTGTGCAGGAAGCGAGCCGTAAGGCCTTCCTCAATCTCGCGATCGCGGGCGCGTTGCTGATCGCGCTGTCATTTTTGCCGGCCCTTTATAAAAGAAAGGTTCAAAAATTATGAACTACAATGTCATCGTGATCGGCGGGGGGTCCGCGGGGCTTGTTTCGGCCTACATATGCGCGCTGCTGAAAGCTAAAGTGGCTTTGATTGAAAAGCACAAAATGGGCGGTGACTGCCTCAACACGGGTTGCGTTCCTTCCAAAGCGCTCATTCGTACCGCATCTTTAATTTCGCAAATAAACCGTCATCGCGAATTCGGGCTTTCGCAAGCGACGGCCGAATTTGATTTTGCCGAAGTCATGGAGCGCGTCAGGCGCATCATCCGTCAGGTGGAACCCCATGATTCCGTTGAGCGCTACACGAAACTCGGCGTCGACTGCATTGAAGGTGAGGCCAAAATCAAATCACCACATACGGTAGAGGTCAACGGAAAAAAATTGACGGCACGCAGCATCATAATCGCCACAGGTGCCGCGCCTGCCATACCGAAAATTCCCGGACTCGACCAAGCTAACTATTTGCATACGGAAAATATTTGGGATTTATTTAAGCAACCCAAACGGCTTGTCATTATCGGCGGGGGTCCGATCGGTTGCGAGTTGGGGCAATGTTTTGCCCGCCTCGGGACCAAGGTGACGCAAATTCAGCATCATCGCCAGCTTCTCAATCGCGAAGACGATGAAATCGTTAAAATCATGGAAGCGCGTTTTATAAAGGAGGGGATGGACTTAAAGCTAAATTCCGAAGCGGTGGCTGTGACGCAGGCCGGGGGAAAAAAATGCGTGCACGTGAAATCGGAGGGCAAGATATCGGAAATTGAGTTTGATGAAATACTCGTAGCCGCGGGCCGCGCACCGCGGGTCGAGGGTTACGGATTGGAGGAACTGGGTATTCGGTTAACCGATCGGGGTGCGATTCAAACGGATGAGTACAGTCGCACGAATATCAAAAACATTTTTGCCTGCGGCGATGTCACGAGCCCCTATCAATTCACGCATATGGCGGCGCATCAAGCCTGGTATTGCGCGGTCAATGCGCTTTTTCAACCGTTTAAGAAATTTAAAGTGGATTTGAGCATGGTTCCATGGTGCACGTTTACGGATCCCGAGATTGCGCGTGTCGGCCTGAATGAAAAAGAGGCCAAGCAAAAGGGGATACGCTATGAAGTTGCGACGTATGCCTTGGATGACTTGGACCGCGCGATTGCCGACTCAGAAACGCATGGCATGGTGAAAGTTTTGACGGTACCGGGCAAAGATGAAATCCTGGGCGTCACGATTTGCGGCTATCACGCCGGTGACTTGCTTCCGGAATTCATCCTCGCCAAAAAGTACGGCTTGGGATTAAACAGAATTCTCAATACGATACATGTCTATCCCACCATGGCCGAGGCCAACAAATTCGCGGCCGGCGCATGGAAAAAGGCGCATATTCCGCACACGCTGCTCAAGGCCGTCGGTTGGTTTCACCGCCTGAGGCGCGGGTAGGATGAACACCGTGCTTTACTTTGTCAAAAATCCCGTGCCGGGTAAGGTTAAAACGCGCCTTGCGAAATCGGTCGGTGCTGTAAAGGCGGCGGAGCTTTATCGTGATCTCGCCGCGGAAAATTTCCATATTTTAAAACGGCCGGAATTGTGGTCGCTTGCGGTCACATTTGATCCGCCGGAAGCCGAATCAGAAATTGCGGATTGGCTGCCGGGCGCGGCCGATTATACTGCCCAGCAGGGTGCGGATTTGGGGTCGCGATTGCAATTTGCTTTTGAGCAGGCCTTTCAAGCGGGCGCAAATAAGGTCTTAGCGCTGGGCAGCGATACGCTGGGTTTGGAGGAGGAAACGATTCGCCGGGCTTTTGATGCGTTAAATGAAACGGATCTGGTGATCGGCCCGGCGCGCGACGGCGGATATTACTTGATCGGCATGAAGGAGCTTCATGCGCGGCTCTTCGATAAAATAGCTTGGAGCACGCATGCGGTTTACAGGCAAACACTCGTCAGAGCGCGGTTGCTTCGGCTCGACTGGTATGAATTGCCCATACTTGAAGATCTTGATGAGGAAATGAGCGCAGCGAAAAAGGGAGAGAGTCATGAAGCGAAATGGTAAGACTTCGAAGAACGGTCATTCAAAAAAAGAGCGCTATTTATCCGTGGAATCCGTCGTGCGCGCACGATACGCCCAAGGGGCGAGGGCCGTGCAGCCTGATTTGTGCTGTCCCGTGGATTATGACCCGCGCTATTTGAAAGTGATACCGCGAGAAATCCTGGATAAGGATTACGGCTGCGGTGATCCGTCGCGGTTTTTGAAAGCGGGAGACACCGTGCTCGATTTGGGTTCGGGCGCGGGTAAGATTTGCTATATCGCTTCGCAAATCGTCGGCCCTCAAGGTCGCGTGATCGGCGTGGATTTCAATCCCGCCATGCTGGCGCTTGCGAAAAAGTATCAAAAGGAAATCGGCCGGCGTATCGGCTGGCATAATATCGAGTTCCGGTACGGAAAAATTCAAGATTTAAAAACCGACTGGGAGACGGTTGGAAAATACCTGAAACGTAAGCCTGTGCGCAGCGTGGAAGATTTTACGGTGCTTGAAGAAACGCTTCACCGGAGCGCGACCCTAATACAAGATAATTCGATTGACGTGATTGTTTCCAATTGCGTGCTGAATTTGGTGCGCCGGGAGGAAAAAAGGCATTTATTCTCGGAAATGTTTCGCGTGCTGAAAAAAGGAGGGCGCGCGGCAATTTCCGACATCGTGTCGGACGAAGCCGTGCCGCGGAAATTGCAGGAGGATCCCGAACTGTGGAGCGGATGTATTTCCGGCGCATTTCAGGAAAAGGAATTTCTCAAAGCTTTTGAAGAGGCGGGTTTTTACGGCATCCAAATCGAAAATATGGACGCAAAGCCATGGCGTACCGTAAAAGGCATTGAATTCCGTTCGGTGACGATTACGGCCCTGAAAGGCAAGCAAGGCCCTTGCTGGGAGCGCAACCAGGCCGTCATATACCGCGGGCCTTGGAAACAAGTCGAGGATGATGACGGCCATATTTTTAAAAGGGGGGTGCGTACGGCGGTGTGTGACAAAACGTTTCAGATTATGACGCGCGATCCTTATGCATCGGAATTTATCGCCATTGAACCGCGGCAGCCCATCCCGCTTTCCAAGGCAAAGCCCTTTAATTGCCAGCGGACGGACGAGCGGCACCCGCAGGAAACCAAAGGCGCGAGCTTCAAAAAAATGAAGGAGGCTGTCTCGGAATGCCTGGACGGCGCCTGTTGTTAGAGGCGATGCGGCGGTGACGGAATGACCTGGGCGGTTTTCATTCTGGGGGCCACGCTGCTGGTCGCATATGCCAATGGCGCCAATGACAATTTTAAAGGCGTCGCGACGCTTTTCGGAAGCCGTACGGCGCATTACAACAGGGCATTGCTTTGGGGCACCGCTTGCACGCTGGCCGGATCCTTGGCGGCCGGCTGCCTTGCCGGTAAATTAATTTCAACATTCAGCGGCACGGGTTTTGTGCCGGACG
>JBFHCO010000047.1:0-12710 GCA_041585205.1 Candidatus Omnitrophota bacterium
ACTTTTTATTATTTCAAACATCTCGGCATTTACGGTTATCGGAAAAACTTTTTGCTTCAGTTCGTTTCTTGGAAGCCCGGCTCGCTTGAACAGCAGGAGCAGCTTGAGCAGTTGAGAATTCTCGAGCGCGGTTTTAAAATTCGAGTCCTTACCACACCGTTTGATTCCATCGGAGTGGACACCGAAGAAGATTTGAGAGCTGTTGAAAATAAACTAAAAGAATCGCATCGAAAGGCGGAGGTCGCGTAACCGTGCCTAAATATATTTTTATCACAGGCGGCGTTGTATCTTCTTTGGGGAAGGGCATTGCCTCCGCATCCATCGGCCGCATCCTCGAAGCCAAAGGACTCAAGGTCAGCATTCAAAAACTGGATCCTTATATCAACGTGGATCCGGGAACGATGAGTCCTTATCAGCACGGGGAAGTGTATGTCACGGAAGACGGTGCCGAGACCGACTTGGATTTAGGGCATTATGAGCGGTTCACGCATATTACCGTCGGGAAAGTCAACAATGTAACAACCGGCCAAATTTATAACGAGGTCATCACCAAGGAAAGACGCGGCGAATACCTCGGAGCGACGGTTCAGGTCATTCCGCATATCACGGATGCGATCAAAGAGCGCATCCGGGAAGTTTCGCGAGGTAAACGTTTTGATGTCGTTATTTCCGAGATCGGCGGTACAGTCGGAGACATCGAATCACTGCCTTTCTTGGAATCTGTGCGTCAGTTTCGCCATGAAGTGGGCCGCGAGAACTCCATTTTCATTCACCTTACACTGGTGCCCTATATCCGCGCTGCGGGGGAATTGAAAACCAAGCCGACGCAGCATAGTGTGGGCACGCTGCGCGAAATCGGTATTCAACCCGACATTCTGATTTGTCGCACTGAGAAGAAGCTTTCCAAGGCGATGAAAGACAAAATCGCCCTTTTTTGTAACGTGGAAGAGGAAGCCGTCATTGAAGCCAGGGATGTCCGGTCGATTTATGAGGTACCGATTATGTTTAAGGATCAAAATTTGGATGCTGTCATTTGCCGGTTTTTAAAGATCGAGTACAAGGCCGGCAGTTTGCACGAATGGAAGAAAGAGGTCGTTGAAAAATCGCTCAATCCGAAGCATTCGGTGAAGATCGCCGTGGTCGGAAAATACATCGAACTGCAGGACGCCTATAAATCCATCTACGAGGCCCTAAAACACGGCGGCATCGCCAATGACACCGAAGTCGTGATTAAGCGCATTAATTCGGAAAATATCAGAAAAAGCAATCGCGCAAAGCTCTTTAAAGGTATCAGCGGAATTTTGATTCCGGGCGGATTCGGCATGCGGGGGATCGAAGGGAAGATCAAGGCTGCGCAATACGCCAGAGAAAATAAAATTCCCTTCTTCGGAATTTGTCTTGGCATGCAATGCGCGACCATCGAATTTGCGCGCAATGTTTTGGGCTGGAAAGGCGCGAATTCAACCGAGTTCAACAAAAAAACATCCTATCCCGTAATCAGTCTGCTTGAAGAGCAAGAGAAAGTCGAAAATCTGGGAGGAACCATGCGTCTCGGCGGTCTTCCCTGCCACGTGAAAAAAGAAACTAAATTGCACAGAGCTTATAAATCCGAAGAAATCATTGAAAGACACCGCCACCGCTATGAATTTAACAACAAGTACCGGGAAGATTTTAATAAGAAAGGTTTTAAAATTTCCGGGACATCCCCGGGCGGTAAATTGGTGGAAGTGGTCGAAGTGGAAGATCATCCTTGGTACGTCGCGAGTCAATATCACCCCGAATTTAAATCAAAACCTGACAAAGCGCACCCGCTTTTCCGCGAGTTTGTGAAGAGCGCGCTTGAATATTGCGGGAATGGATGCGCCGGAGCGCCCGCTTCCGAAAAAGAAAATGCGCCCGGCGGCCAGAAGGAAGCAGGGGAAGTGCTGGAGGAGGTTCATTAATTATGACTTTCTGCCCGGTTTCGGTTCAAAACTTCCAATTCGGTGATCCGAAGTATTTTGTTCTCATCGGAGGTCCTTGCGTCATCGAAAGCGAGGCAAGCGCTTGCCGACATGCCGAAAAGATCGCGCAAATCGCTCGCGATCTCAAGATCCCCTTTGTTTTTAAAGCCAGTTATGATAAAGCCAATCGGTCCTCCATCCATTCTTTCCGCGGTCCCGGTTTACAGAAAGGGTTAAAAATTCTCGCGAAAATAAAAAAAGATTATGATCTTCCCGTGTTAAGCGATGTGCACTGCCGTGAGGATGTGAAACCAGCCGGTGAAATTTTGGATATTTTGCAAATTCCGGCTTTTTTATGCCGCCAAACAGACTTGCTGGTAGCCGCGGCTGAAACGGGTTGTATTGTGAATGTGAAAAAGGGACAATTTCTTTCTCCTTGGGATGTAAAAAATATCGTGACGAAATTGGAAGAGTCGGGTTGCAGGAAGATCTTACTGACAGATCGCGGAACTTCTTTCGGTTACAACAATCTTATCAGTGATTTTCGAGCCATACCCGTGATGCGAAGCTTCGGTTATCCGGTTGTTTTTGATGCAACTCATTCCGTTCAGTTGCCGGGCGGACAAGGCCATGCTTCGGGCGGGATGGCGGAGTTTATTCCTGTTTTATCCCGTTGCGCCGTTGCCGCAGGCGCGGATGCATTGTTCATGGAAATACATGAAAATCCGTCGGAGGCACTATCAGACGGTCCCAATAATCTTGCGCTTTCCAAATTAAAACCATTGCTTGAAACACTCCTACAAATTAAAAATGTGATTTCATCTTCAGAAGGAATTTGTGTATGAGTCGTAATGTGATCGAAACGGCGCGTCAGATACTTTCCATCGAAGCTCAAACACTTTTGAGATTGCAGAGACGACTCGGGAAAGATTTTAAACGGGCCGTGGCCACGATGTCCGGCTGTCGCGGAAGGATTATTGTAACTGGCATGGGGAAGCCGGGTTTCATTGCACGCAAGATCGCAGCAACGTTGGCCTCCACGGGATCACCCAGCCTTTTTTTGCATCCCGCCGAGGCTATTCACGGCGATGTGGGTATGGTCACCGAAGAAGACGTGGTGATTGCCATTTCAAACAGCGGTGAAACCGAAGAAATCGTCAAATTGCTTCCGACCATCAAGAAGATTGGAGTGGCATTGATCGCATTAACCAGCAATCCAAAATCGCCTTTGGCCAAGAATGCGGACGTGGTGCTTGATTTGGGCGTAAATCGGGAAGCCTGCCCTTTGAACCTTGCGCCTTCTGCGTCGACGACGGCCGCGTTGGCGATGGGGGATGCACTGGCCTTATCCTTGCATAAGAAAAAAGGATTTCGTTCAGAAGATTTCGCATTGCTTCATCCCGGCGGCAGCTTAGGAAAAAAACTTCTGAAAGTAAAAGACATCATGCGTGTCGGTAAAGCAAACCCTGTGGTTCGCAAGGACACTACCGTCCGGCAAGCGCTTCTGAAAATCACGGAAGCCAGGGCGGGTAGCTGCACGGTGATCGATCGGCGCGGTAAATTGCTTGGAATTTTCACGGACGGGGATTTGAGACGGCATTTGCGCGAGAACGGCGAAATGATTTTAAAGGAAAACGTTCAGAAAATGGCAACCGTGAAACCGTTGGCGATTTCGCAGGAAAAACTTGCGGCCGAAGCGCTTCATTTGATTCGGACGAAAAAAATCGATGAATTGCCCGTTGTCGATCAAGGGAACCGCGTCGTCGGATTATTGGATGTTCAAGATCTTTTGAAAGCGGGATTTCTCTAAAATGGCAAAAAGAAAGCCGTATCGCTTTCCGTTATATGTGCTGATCCGCCTTTTTGCCGCGTTGATATATATCATGCCGCGTACCTGGGCTATGGTGACGGCGCGGTGTTTGGGATGTTTGGCCTATTATGGGATACGCCGCCAGCGGGAAATGGCTTTGGATAATTTAAAAAGGGCCTTCGCCGGCGAAAAATCGGACCATGAGATCCGGGATATAGCCAAACGAGTTTTTGAACATTTGGCCATGACGGCGGCGGAAGTTCTTCAATTTCCGAAGTTGGATTTTGAAAAGGCATCCAAACTTATCGACTTGGGTGACGCATTTCAAGTTTATGATGACATATTAAGAGAGGGCAAAGGGCTGATTTCTGTCACCGCCCATCTTGGAAATTGGGAGCTCTTGGCGGGTATTTTCGGATTAAAAGGTTATCAAGGCGGTGTTTTGGCGCGGCGCATTTATTATGAACCTTATAACCGCTGGATCGTGGGGCTCAGGAATTCCGTAAAAGTGCCGACGATATATCGTGATCGTTCAAGCCGGCAAATCCTTGACATTCTCTCCAGGAATCAAATCGTTGGGATGCTGCCCGATCAGGATATCGACAGCTTGAAAGGCGTCTTCGTTGATTTTTTTAACCGGCCGGCATTTACACCGGAAGCTCCCGTTAAAATGGCTTTAGCCAGCGGTGCCCCAATCGTGCCGAATTTTTTGGTACGGCAACCGGATGGGCGATACCGGTGGGTGATGGGGGAAATTATTCGTCCGAGCGTGCAGACAACGCGAGAGGATGCCATCCGCGAAGGGACGGAACGGTGGATGCATCAATTTGAAAAAATCATTCAAAAACATCCTGAACAGTGGGGTTGGATGCATAATCGCTGGAAAACCGGTAAATGGAAACGAGAAGAAATTAGAAGACGGTCGGCATCAGTTGCGAAAGCGGAGGTCGCTTAATGATAAAACGGGTTGTGATCATCGGACTTACATTGGTCTTTTTTTATGCGGCGTTGATTCAGTTGCAGGTATTTCTGGAAAAGCGCGCCGAGGCGAAGAGAATGCATCGGCAAGAGACTCAGACGAATCAAAGCCACAAAGTTTATTATTTTTCATTCACCAAGTACACTCAAACGGGTGAAAAAGAGATCGAAATCGAAGGGGATTCGGCCGACATTTTATCCCGCACCGTCCAATTGATGAATGTGGTCGCCAAGGCGTACGCTGAGGAAGTGCCCGTGACCATCACGGCTGACGAGGGGAACTATGACAAGCTGAAGAACATCGTTCATTTGGAAAAGAATGTCGTCGCCACAACCGAGGATGGCACACGGCTGCTGACCGAGGAATTGGACATTATGCCTTCCAAACGTATGATGGAAACCGATGTTGAGGCTGAAGTTAAAAAAGACAATATTAATATCGAAGGAACCGGCGCGCGCGGAGATTCCAAACTCAAAAAAGTTAAATTTAAAAAGAATGTGACCGTTGTGGTTCAGGATCCGGATGAGAAATCTCCCAGCGGTCCGACGATCATTACCTGCGATGGACCGCTTATTATCGATTATGAAAAAAACATCGCGCATTTTCAGGAGAATGTGGTGGCCGAAGATGAGCGCGGGACATTGAGAGCGGATCGCATGGATGTTTATTACAATAAAACGACGCGACGCGTCGCAAAAATCGTTGCCGTCGGAAACGTCGAAATTGAAAGTCCGGACGGCAATAAAACCTACAGTGACAATGTGGTTTATTTGGCCGAAGAAGGCCGTATTATTCTTGGCGGCGATACCGAAGCGCTGTATTATGGCGGCGATGAAGACGGTATTCAGGACGATCTTGTTTTATTGGACCGGTAAATCATGCATTTATTAGAAGCCAGACAGTTAAAAAAATCCTACAAAGGCCGCACCGTCGTGGATGGTGTGTCTATCAATATCAATCGGGGCGAGATTGTCGGATTGCTCGGTCCGAACGGCGCCGGCAAAACGACCACGTTCTACATGGTGGTGGGCGTGATACGCGGAGACGCGGGTCACATCTTTTTCAGGGGAGAGGACATTACGAACCTTCCGATGTATCAGCGCGCACGTTTGGGGATCGGGTATCTGTCGCAGGAACCCTCCATATTCAGAAAATTGACGGTCGAAGAAAATATTATGGCTATTTTAGAGACTCTGGATATTCCTCAAGAAGAGCGCGACCGCCGGCTGAAGCGATTGCTCAATGAATTGGATATTGCTTATGTCGCCAAAAATAAAGCATATACCTTATCAGGGGGTGAGCGGCGCCGGCTTGAAATTACGAGGGCCCTTGTGACTAATCCGTCACTGATTCTTCTTGACGAGCCGTTCAGCGGCGTCGATCCGATCGCGGTATTTGAAGTGCAGAAAATTTTACAAAAATTGAAAGCTCAGGGATTAAGCATTTTATTGACGGACCACAGCGTGCGCGAGACGTTATCCATCACAGACCGTTCCTATCTTGTTTGCGAGGGAAAAATTGAAGTTTCAGGAACATCGGAGTTTTTAGCGTCCGATACCAAGGCACGCGAGCTTTATTTGGGGGAACGGTTTACTTTAGCGTAGTTTAAACTGGTCGAAGACGCGAGATGATGGATCGAGTCTTTATGAAATAAAGGGAGGTTAAGGTCGTGGAAGCTCGTTTTTCAGGTCAAGGTTTGACCGTCACCCAAGGTATGCGGGAGCATATGTTGGAGAAGCTAAGCAAGTTGGACCGCTATGCACCGCGCCTCGTGGAGTCGCATGTCATCTTAAAGAAGGAAAAATATGTTTTTTGGGCTGAGCTGACGCTTTCAGCAAAAAACTTCCGCGCCTACGGGGAAGCCAAGAGTAAGGAAAATGTGTATGCAGCGATGGATTTAGCATACAGCCGTGTCGAAAAACAGCTCAAAAAATATCGCGAGAAAGTCAAAGCGCATCATAAGGGTGAAAAAGGCGGGGCTCCAAAGGAGCGCGCCGCAAGGCAAATTTTTGAAAAGGAAGCGATTGCCTCGGAGAAACCTGAGATTGTAAGAACCGGTGATTTCGCCGTCAAGCCGATGTCCATAGAGGAAGCAAGCTTGCAGCTCGAATTATCTCCAAACCCGTTTCTTGTTTTTTCAAATGCTTCAACGAAACAAGTCAACGTTATTTATAAGCGTGGTGACGGGAATCACGGATTAATCGAACCTGTTCGTTAATATTCAATCAGCCATGATAAACATAAAAGAGTGAGACGGAGGTTATAGGCATGAAGATTACGGAGTTTCTCGATAAACGCGGCGTCAAATTGGGCATCGAATCGACGGAGAAGGAAGATGTTCTCAAAGAACTGGTCGATGTCCTAGCGGACGTCAAAGAGATCGGTGATAAGAAAAGCATTGTGAAGGCACTTATCGAGCGGGAGAGCCTCGGATCGACCGGTATCGGACAGGGTATCGCGATTCCCCACGGGAAAACGGACCGCGTCGATGAATTAGTAGCCGTTCTCGGCATCAGCAAGAAGGGTGTTAATTTTGAAGCGCTTGACGGTGAAGCTGTTTATATCTTTTTTCTGCTTGTCGCCCCTAAGGAAACCGCAGGCCCTCATTTAAAAGCATTAGCTCAAATCTCCAGATTGTTACGGGACTCCTACTTTTGTGAACTTCTCAAACGTTGCAAGACGTCTGAAGAGGTTTACGAACTTATCCGCAAGGAAGAAGAAAAAAAGCATTAAATTTATGAACCGTTCGGGCAATGCATGTGGAATCGCCCGAAGGTCTTAAAAAGGAATCGGCATGCAATTCTTTAAATGGCTCTATCCTGGGATCGGTATCAAGCGTTGGATCATCTTATGCTTGCTGGGATTGGGTCTCATCGTGGTTGTCGCATTGGGCGCCGTTAAGACGATTTCTAAATCAAGCGTTCTGCTGGCTTCATTTGCAACCGCAACCCTCATCTTCGGACTCTTTCTTGTTTACATGGCGATTAAAAACATGGTCCGCATTTTTATCCGCGCCTTGATGCCGCCCCACCATGATGATCCTTTAGTGGATCTTGTGCACCGCAAAAAACAATCGGAATCCTTATCGCGCGGTCCGCGTGTTGTTGTAGTGGGAGGCGGAACGGGTTTGAGCACGCTTCTTTCGGGCGTAAAAATTTTTACGAGTAATATCACGGCAATTGTAACCGTGACCGATACGGGAGGCAGCTCCGGGCGTTTACGGGATGAGATGGATATGTTGCCGCCGGGCGACATACGCAACTGCCTTGTCGCGTTGGCGGATGCGGGGCCGCTTATTCGGGATCTTTTCCAATACCGTTTTGAAGTCGGATCCGGCTTGAAAGGACATAGTTTCGGGAATCTTTTTATCACTGCCCTATCGAAAGTCACGGGTGATTTTGAAAAAGCGGTCGCGGAATCAAGCAAGGTATTGGCGATCCGGGGCCGGGTCATTCCATCCACGCTTCAAAAGGTGACGCTGGTGGGTGAATTTACGGACGGAACTTATCTGGAAGGAGAAACCAACATCACCGAAGCGCAAAAACCGCTCCGCAACATTCGGTTGAAACCGGAAGACTGTCAGGCGTGTCCGGAAGCGATCGATGCGATTGAAAACGCCGACATGATTATTTTAGGACCGGGCAGCCTTTATACTAGCATTTTACCGAACCTTTTGATTCAGGATATTTACAACGCGGTTTTGAAATCAGATGCCTATAAAGTCTATATCTTGAATGTTATGACGCAGCCTGGCGAGACGGAAGGCTTCAGCGCATGGGATCATTTGCGCGTCTTGCTTGAGCATACCGATCCGCGCATTGTTCAGGCTTGTTTTGCGAATACGGAGACCGTGCCCTCTTCGATGATCGAAAAATACCGTGAAAAAGGCGCTGAGCCCGTTAAGCTCGATTTGGATCAAATTCGAAGCAAGGGGTATGAAGTCATTGAAGGAGAAATTTTGAATGTGGATGGACAGGTGCGCCACAATCCGGAACGCTTATCCCGGCTCATTTTTGACCATTATTTCAAGCTCATTAAAGCAAAAGTTTAGGTTTTATGACTGAAAGCAAGGAAGCAAAAAAAAACGTTTATGAAAAACGTTTTGTGATTCGAAACAAATTGGGATTGCATGCCCGTCCGGCGGCACTGTTCGTTCAGACAGCCAATCGTTTTGACTGTGATGTTCAAGTGATCAAACGCAGGCAGCAGGTTAACGGTAAATCGATTATGGGGATCATGACGCTTGCCGTAGGGGTGGGTAATTCCATCACAGTGCGCACCGAAGGTTCTGATGCAGCTAAAGCGATCGCTGAAATCTCAAAACTGATTGAAAGTAATTTTGGAGAATAGAATTTAAAATGAAACGTCTCCAGGGCATCCCGGTTTCGCCGGGAGTTACCATAGGAAAGGCCGTTGTTCTTCACAGCGATGAGTCTTCCTTCACTGTTCCCCAGCAAACCATTGAAGCTGAATCTATCCCGCATGAAATTGCCCGTTTCGAAGATGCCATTACGCGCACACGAGCCGAAATTCTCGGAGTGCGCAAGAAATTATCGGCGCAAATGGGGCGGGAACACTCCGATATTTTTACGGCCCACTTATTGATCCTCGAAGACCGCACATTGATTGAAGACGTCATCGCGGCCATTAAGGAAAATAAAGCGTCGGCGGAATATGCTTTTTCGGTCGTTATCAATAGATATTTTCAGGCATTTTCAAAAATCGATGACGAGTATCTCAAAGAGCGCGTGTCGGATATAAAAGATGTCGGCCGTCGGTTGATGCAGAATTTATACGGCGAACAAAAAGGAATTTTAGAAAACCTCACCGAAAACGTTGTGATCATCGCTCACGACCTTTCACCTTCCGATACCGCGATGATGAATAAGGAAAAAGTTCTGGCCTTTGTCACCGAAATCGGGGGGCCCACTTCGCATACGGCCATCTTAGGCCGCTCGTTGGAAATCCCGGCGATTGTCGGCATGGACCGGGTGACGCTCGAGATTAAGTCAGGGGACCGCATCATAGTGGACGGCACGCACGGCGTCGTCATCATTGACCCTGATGACAAGGTGGTTGAAGAATATACGCAGCAGGAAAGACGCTTCACGGAACTCATCAGCGAACTTGATAAGCTGAAAAATCTTAAAGCGGAAACGAAAGACGGACGCAAGATAACGCTTGCGGCCAACATCGAATTCCATGATGAAATTCCCTCGGTTCTTTCACACGGAGCGGACGGCATCGGGCTTTACCGAACGGAATATTTCTATATGAACCGCTCGGATCTTCCGACGGAGGAAGAGCAATACCGCGCGTACAAGCAGGTTGCCGAAAAGATGGCGCCGCATTCGGTGATTATCAGAACTCTGGATCTGGGCGGGGATAAATTTATTTCAGCGTTGGATGTGCCGCATGAAATGAACCCTTATTTAGGCTGGCGTGCGATACGCTTTTGTTTGACGCGCGTAGAAATATTCAAGGTGCAATTACGCGCAATCTTAAGGGCAAGCGTCAGTGGTAATTTAAAAGTCATGTACCCGATGATTTCCAGTGTGCAGGAGCTTCAGCAGGCCAATGCCATTCTTGAGGAATGCCGGGGAGAATTGAGAAAATCCAAAATTGCATTTGATGAAAAAATGGAAGTGGGCGCGATGATTGAGGTGCCGTCCGCCGCATTGACCAGCGATATCCTGGCGCGTGAAGTGAACTTCTTCTCAATCGGAACGAATGATTTGATTCAATATGCATTGGCCGTAGACCGCGTCAACGAGAAAATCGCCTATCTTTACGAACCGACTCATCCGGCAATACTGAAATTGATACATCAGGTTGTTAAAAACGGACATCGCGAAAAAAGATGGGTCGGTTGTTGCGGAGAAATGTCGGGAGATCCCGCGATTGCCATTCTGCTCGTGGGGCTTGAAATCGATGAAATCAGCACAAGCCCGATTGTTGTACCGAAGGTCAAGAAAGCCATTCGTTCCGTGAGCTTTAAAGAGGCCAAAGAAATATCCCGCAAGGCGCTCAAGTTCACAACGGGCCAAGAGGTTCGACGTTATCTGACTGATCGGTTACGGGAAATCGCAAAGGATCTTGTCGAAGATTAACCTTATCTTAATTTACCCCCATATATTCTTGTGAATTTTATTAAAGATTATTTATTCAGGCTTGAACATCAAATTCCCGAAGCGCTCGCCATCGGACACACGATCCGAATTCCCGAAATATATCGGAATGTTGAAAACATACTGTTTTGCGGCGTGGGCGGATCTGCCATCGGTTGTGATATTTTAAAACTGCTCGCCTTGGATCGGTCGCGTTTATATTGTCTGGTCCAACGCGGCGGCAAATGGGCCAAGTGGGCGGGGAAGAATACGTTAGTTGTACTTTCCAGTTATTCGGGAAATACAGAAGAGGTCCTGCAATATTATCCGCATGCAAAAAAGGAAAAATGTCCGATGCTGATCGTCACCTCCGGCGGAAAGCTGGGTAAACTGGCGATGCGAAATCGAATTCCTTATCTTCGGATACCCGCGGGATTTGCGCCTCGCATGGCCATCGGTTATTCCACATTTTCACTGCTCCCGACACTGGAACAGGTGGCCCGCTTTCATGTCCCCGAGCATGAGCTTAAGGAGATCCGAACTGTGATTCGCGAAGTTCCGGTCCAGAAGGCGCATCAGATCGCGAAATGTCTTGTGAATAAATCCGTGTTTGTTTACGCCCCGACGGGTCTTTTTGAGGCAGCTGCGCTGCGTTGGCGCACTCAGTTTGAAGAAAATGCTAAGACCTTGGCTTCTCATCAGATTATCCCTGAAATGTTTCATAATGAAGTGGAGGGATGGCAGTTACCCAAACGCACCGTTAAGAAATCTGCGGCCGTTTTTTTGATAGATGGTTCGGAGTCGGATGTGATAAGGAAAAAAAGACAGCGCGTCGGTAAACTCATTCAAAAACAAGGCGGAACAACCCTGGAAGTCCAATCGCAAGGCACGACGCCGCTCTCCAAATTGTTTTCCGTGATCGCGTTGGGGGATTGCATCAGCTATGAATTAGCAAAGCTTCATCGCGTCGACCCCTCCGTGATTCCGCTAATTGACAGCGTCAAAAAAATCGCATGATTCGTAGAGGCAATAGACTGGAATGAGAGTCATCGTGTTGTGCGCAGGATACGCAACGCGTCTTTATCCGCTCACGGAAAATCAGCCAAAACCTTTGCTGCCGATAGCCGAGCGACCGATTCTGGACCATATTCTTGAAAAGGTGCAGGGCGTCTCAGGTGTACAGGAAGCGATTGTCGTAACCAATCATAAGTTCGCCGGTCATTTTCAAGCATGGGCTGGACATGCTCATTACAAATGGCCGGTGTCCGTCGTGGACGATCAGACGCTATCCAACGCAACGAGATTGGGAGCGATCGGGGATTTGCATTTTGTCTTAACTCAAAAAGAAATTAAACAGGAAGATCTTTTGATCATCGCCGGAGATAATTTGTTCGATTTTGATTTAAGGCACTTTATCAATCAAGCTGTGCGGCGTAGACCGCATGCTTCTATTGCAGTGTTTGATGTCCGAAACAGAACATTAGCAAAGCAGTATGGACTTGTCATGACGGCGCAAGACGGTCTTGTCACGTCTTTTTTAGAAAAGCCGGAAAATCCCCCTACAACGCTGGCTTCATGCGGCATTTACTGGCTACCGGCTGAGCTCCGCGATGCTCTTGACAGATATGTCGCAGGAGGCCATAATGTGGACCAACCCGGCCATTTTATGCGGTGGCTGGCCGAAACGGACAGCCTATATGCCGTTCCCCTCACAGGCCATTGGTACGATATCGGCGATTTAACGTCCTATCAAAGAGCCGATGAGCTTTTCCGGGAAATTCAAATCAAAGCAGAGAGGAAAACACGATCATGAAAAAGGATCGCCATCTTTTTACGTCTGAATCCGTCAGCGAAGGTCACCCGGACAAAAT
>JBFHCO010000048.1:0-12578 GCA_041585205.1 Candidatus Omnitrophota bacterium
AATTTTAGTTGTTGATGATGATGCAACTACGTTACAAATGTACAGAATCAGATTGGCCGACCGGAGTTTGGACGTCGAGACGGCTCAAAACGGCACGGAAGCGCTTCAAAAATTTAAGGAGTTTCATCCCGATATTCTGATCACGGACGGAATGATGCCGGGTATGGACGGACTTCAATTGGTCTCGGAGATTCGAAAATTCAATCCCAGAGTCGGCATTTTATTCGTTACGGGTGGTTTCATGGTCCGCGCCAACCTTGAAGAAAAAAGCAAGGAGTTGGATTTCGAATTGATGATCAAACCGGTCGATCTCGGTGTTTTTGATTCTCAAGTGATAAAGTTGCTTGAACGGGTTCGCAGCGAATTGCGCGATTTCAGCGCGGATGAAAAAAGACTGGTTTTTGCCGTGGTGCAAGCGTTGGAAGGGAATGCCGACCTTGCCGTGAGCGCTTTAAAAAAGATTCACGAAGTTCCCGTGTTGACTCCGGCCATCGCGCGCGCGTATGTTGAGGCGCGGCAAATTTATGATCAAGCGGGAGCCCGCAAATATAGAAGAACCAGCTCTCAACAGTATGAACTGGAAAGACAGCGCATCCCGTTTCTCAGGGCCCGAACTGAATTGCAAGATGCGATGAAAAACAGCTCGTTTTACGTCCGATATTTCGGTGCCGGATTTTCCGCTCAAAATACTTTGTTAAGCGCGGACAAGCAACTCGGTTTGCAGGATTTAGCCGATCGAGAGGCGAAGCCCGGAACCGGACGTTCTGAGGCGCGTCTCAGCATCGATATGCCCGGACTCCAATCGCCGGCCTTGACGTATGTTGCCTATACGGATATGGTCGAAAAATTTTCACAAAAACAATATGAAGAACTCTTCGCGCTGGCGTATGAAAATCCGGAGAAGTTGCGGCTTGTGATTTATGGCGTCGAAGATATCCTGCATCCGCGGCTTGCGCCGTTCCGCCAACTCCAGCATGACCAGCGCAACGTGCGGTTAACGGACGCACAGGCCGAAACGGCGTTTGCAAATACACAGCGTGATTTCGTTAAAGATTTCGACAAACATATCAATCTTCATCTTTCAAAGGCGGGCGTTGATTTGAAAGTAGAACTTAAACCGGAAACCATCCGGGATCTTCACTTATTCCGTTATCATGCCGACGACGAGGACAGCGGCCTTCTAGCAGCGGCGCTTCTTTGGGCAGACCATCAAGCCGCCGGCCGCGTCCTCGACGGCATGCAACGGGACGGGGAAGGATATTGGACCCTGACGGGAAAATTTCTACGTACCCTGATTCAGCGTTCTGAAGCACGCCTTGTCGTGGCGATTGCCGCTTAAGGATAACGTCCGATAATCACACCAACCACACATCAAACCCGCATGAAATCAAGAAAAAGATTTTCGACCCGTATCGAAAATTAATAAAAATTCGCTACGGTTGATAAAATAATTACTAGTCATGACTTGGATAGACTTTTTCGTCCTTAGGATTTCAACTTTCAGAGCAGAATGGCCGATACATGAAAGCTTCCTAAAAACGGGATTTTTTCATGAAATTCAAAGCTGTTTTGGTGACAATACTTGTCCTGATATTGTTGCCGGCTGTTCTTGCGCGGTCGGATGAGCAGCGCCGTCCGATCCTAAGCGCACGTGTTCCCTTCGAATCGAGACCCGACCATTACATTGTCAAAAAAATGATCAACGGCAATACACTTCTGCTCACCAACGGTGAAAAGGTACGGCTGATCGGTGTAGAAACACCTAAAGTTAAAATTTCCGAGGCGGGATTCGATTGGTCCATCGTACTTTCCACGCAAAAGATCACGCGGTTTGATGATATGGCCAAAAGTTTTGCCGAGCTTCAAATCGACGGCGAGGCCGTGCGGCTTGAATACGACGCGGCTTATGCGCCGTCGGGGCATCAAACGGCAAGCGGCGAAACGCTTGCCTATGTCTATCGTGTCAGTGATGATTTTTGTTTAAATGAAGCTTTGATTGAGCGCGGCTACGGTATCTTGAGCAAGTCCGCCGGAAATTACCGCTTAAAGAATGCCTTTGCGGCATCCGAAAGCCGGGCGATTCGCTTCCGCCGCGGAGTTTGGCAGGAACTGTTTAACGTGACGAAGAAAACGGAAGGTCCGGTCCCTTTGCATGGAACTTTCTTTTAAATCCGATAAATACAAAGATGGGGCTTTCGCGGTTTATTTGAAAGGATCGATAGATTCCGAAACCTCCGAACCTTTCAAAAAGCAAATCTTTGATTTGATCCAATCGGGCGCAAAACATTTGCTGATTGAAATGTCCGGCGTTAAGTATCTTTCCAGTTCCGGCATCGGTGCATTTTTCGAGATTCAAAAGAAAATCGATTCTCTCCAAGGCAGTTTCGGCATTTACAAACCTCAAAACGCGGTGCGGCGCGTCCTGGAAATCGTCAAATGGGAGGCGCTTGAATGGACTTGGGAAAAGCACCCCCAGGATAGCCCCCTGTCCGGATTAATAGAACCACCGCCGGAAGAACCCCCGGCATCTCCATCGACCGCCTCCAAAAAATAACCCCCCCAATCATATCATTCTCTCGGACGAATAAATTCCGTAGCCCTACGTCTAAGTAAAGGCGGGGATAGAGTTGGGGTGACTCCATGATCGAAAAACATATGCTAAAATTATCAAAAACAGGCGTTCTCGAGCAAGAAATACTGAGGCATAAAAAACTCTTGCATTTAGTGTCTATGAGAGGTTTACTATTTCTCTTCCGCAAGCGGCTGGGAAGAACCCAAACACACCCTTCCCCGGTTAACCCATGAGGAGGTCTTCGATGCGGTCTTTATTCCTATTATTAACCCTTTCCTCCATGTTTTTCTTTCAAGTCCCCGCTTGGGCGGAACCCGGCACCTTCGCGCTTGACCAGGACCACACCACGGTCGGTTTTAAAATCCGGCATGTCTTCTCCTGGGTGCGCGGCACCTTCAATGAGTTTGAGGGCACTTTTGTGTACGATCCCGATAATCCGGAGGTTTGGAAAGCGGAAGCAACCATTCAAACGGCCAGCATCGATACCCGCGTGGCGCCCCGCGACAAACATTTGCGTACCGCTGATTTTTTTGATGTCGAAACCTATCCCGTCATGACCTTTAAAAGCACCCGTGTGACGGATGTCACACCGACAAGCGCCAAACTGCACGGCGTACTGAGCCTGCACGGCGTTGATAAAGAAGTTGTGATGGATCTTGAAATACTCGGCATGGGTCCGGACGCGTGGGGGAATACGCTCGCGGGCTTTACGGCGACGACGACGATCAACCGCAAGGATTTCGGATTGACATGGAACGAAGTCCTGGAAACGGGTCAGCTTTTGGTTGGCGAAGAGGTCGAGATCACGATTGAAGTCGAAGGATTGCTGCAGGAATAAAGTTCTATTTGAGTTCGCGCAATGTCGCGGATTTGGATAGGTGTTCAACCGAAGTAAAACAAAGGAGGGTGTATGTCAGAAGTGAAGAAAAATAAAACGAAAGCTCTGATTGCGGCGTCTGTGGCCGGAATCATGACGCTCGCGGGTGTCGCCATCATGAGCGCTCCGGCACAAGCGGCCGAGGGCACGAAATGTTACGGTGTGAACGCCTGCAAAGGCACGGGCGAATGCGGTGGTGTGGGCCATTCCTGCGCCGGCAAGAATGCTTGCCAGGGCATGGGATGGATCACGACAGCCGATGAAGCCACCTGCCTGGGCATGGAAGGCGGCAGCCTCGAACCGCTCGAATAGTTGATCGGTTCATTCCGGGGAGAGTGACAGGAGCGTGACACAACAAACACCTTGGTCTTTACTGGGATGCGGCATCGGCCTACGGCCGGCGCATTACGGTGACATTCTCGAGCGGTGGCCTCAAGTCGATTGGTTTGAAGCCACCACCGAAAATTACATGGACTCGGGAGGGAAACCTCTCAAAGTCTTGGAAAAGGTGCGCGCCCACTATCCTGTCGCCCTCCACGGAGTGGCGCTTTCGATCGGTTCCGTGGACCCCCTCAACCAAAAATACCTCGAACGTTGGAAAACCCTCATTGAACGGATTGATCCCGTTTTTGTTTCCGACCACATCTGCTGGTCCGGAGTGAATCACGAACAACTGCATGATTTGCTGCCGCTGCCATTTACCGAAGAATCACTCAAGCTGCTGACCGAGCGCATTGATGCCGTGCAAAATTTTCTCGGCCGCCAAATCCTGCTTGAAAACGTTTCCACTTACATCACCTACAAACACTCCACCATGAGCGAATGGGAATTCGTGCGCGCCGTGGCGGAGCGCTCCGGGTGCGGGCTCTTGCTCGACATCAACAATATTTATGTGAATGCCTTTAATCACAAAATCGATGCGCGTGAATATATCCGGCAAATTCCGGCTCGGTTTGTCGGTTACATTCACATGGCGGGGCATACGGACAAAGGCAATTATCTTTTTGACACGCACAGTAAACCGGTGATTGAACCGGTCTGGGACCTTTACCGTGAGGCCCTGCAAATTTGGGGTAAGAAATCAACGCTCATCGAGTGGGATGAAGACATTCCCGCGTTTCCCGAGCTCGTCAAAGAAGCCGAAAAGGCAAAATCAATTTATCTGACAAGTCCCGAGGAACCTCAAATGCAAGCGATGGAAGACGGGGCAGTGCAAAAAACACCGCAGTTGGAAAAAGCCCCCACGCTTGTCGAAGTTGAAAGTTGGCTGAAAGCGCATATTCATTATGAACCGGGTGCGCCGGGAAATGTTCAAAATAATTCTGGTTTATTTAGAAATATTCCGGAAGAACGACTTGAAGTGTATCGTGGCGGTTACTTGGCACGCACTGAGGAAGCCTTGAAAGAAGTCTATGAAGCTGTCCGTCATGTGATGGGCGAGAAGGCCTTTCATCAGCTGGCGGAAAGATATGCCCGTTTTCATGCTTCGCGTGATTACAATTTAAGCCACAAAGGTGAAAAGCTGCCCGAATTTTTAAAGACCACATCGTGGATTAAGAACCTGCCCTTTTTATCCGACCTGGCCCGGCTTGAATGGTTTGTGGCCGCGGCCTTTCATGCCGCAGAACGCCCGCCTCTGGATCAGCGGACGCTTTCCGCCATGGCGCCCCAAGAATGGGAACAGATGCGATTTGCCTTTCAGCCGTCCGTGCAATTTGTCGAATCGGCCTGGCCCATATTGGATATTTGGCAGGCGCGCGATACGCCGGTGCGCGAAATTAAAATCAACGTAGTCAACCGTCCTCAATCCGTTTTGATCGCTCGCCGGCGCGGTGAAGAGGTATTTGTCGAATTATTGACGGCACCGCAAATGAAACTCATGCGCGCTTTAGCCGATGGCAGGCCTTTGGCTGAAGCCGTGGCGGAAATTGCATCAGACGACCAGGAAGATCTTCGTCTCGATCAGTGGTTTGCCCATTGGATGCAAAACGGCCTGATCACGGATTGCGAAGCAGCTCATAACACAGGCTGCCGCTGAAATTTTTCCCCATGTCGGAATCTTATCAGAAAATAAAAAAACTCTACAAAATTCCTTCAAAAACAGCGGAACTTTTGAAAGCGGCGCTCGAGGAAGATATCGGCCCTTGCGATATCACGACACAGCTTCTCATCCCCACCGGCGCCAAAGGCAAAGCCGCGGTAACAGCTAAAGAGAAAGGGATCTTTTGCGGCGCACCTTTACTGGAACCACTTTTCCGCTTCGTTGATTCGCGGCTTAAGATTCAATTTCCGGTGAAAGAAGGCAAGCCCTTTTCCAAGGGCACAACCGTGATTCGATTTCAAGGTTCCATCCATGCGATTTTAAAGGCGGAGCGTACCGCTCTGAATTTACTCGGCCGATTGTGCGCAATCGCAACCGAAACGCGGGCATTTGTCAACCGTATTAAAGCGTATCCCGTGATGGTGCTGGATACCCGCAAGACCACACCATTATGGCGCGCCTGGGAAAAATACGCGGTGCGCACGGGAGGCGGGCGTAATCACCGCTTCGGACTGTACGATGAAATGTTCGTCAAAGAGAATCACCGTAAATACGGCGATTTCAGTAAACTGGAAGCCTGGCGTAACCGCTTTGAGATTGAAGTGCGCAATCTGACCGAGTTAAAGGCAGCGCTCAAGCTCACGCCGCGCGTCATATTATTTGACAATTTCAAGCCGGCTGCGCTGAAACGCGGCGTTGAAATCGCCCGTCGCCTGAAACCCGAAATTATTTTGGAAGCCTCCGGCGGTATCACACTCGACAATATCGCCCATTACGCCGCGATGGGGGTCGACTGGATTTCCGTCGGCTCCCTCACGCATTCTGTCCGCTCCCTCGACTTCTCCCTCCTCATCTCTTAATTAATTTTTGCCGCCACAACATGGAGAGCATAGGTCTTATCCCGCGGGAACGTTCGCACCGTGTGATATGGATTCCGGTTTGTGCGGAGCACAGATGTTTTTGGTGAAACCGCAAGAATCTTAAGAAAATGATTTTCGTTGATTGGGAGAGGAAAAAGGAGAAAATAAGAGGGTGAAGAAAATTCTTTGCGGGCTTTTGGCGCTCTCGCTTGCGGCGTTTGCCGTGGACTTGGGGCATATGCTGTATCATCTTTGGGAGGAGCCGGCGCTTTGGCGGGTTGAAGATGTCCCACTCAAATTTCTGTTCAAAGTCATAATTTTCTTGATTCCTCTCACGCTGCTTTTTTTTAAATCCGCTTGGACGCAACTACTGCTGGTCTTATTTGTTTTGTTTTCAGCGCAATCGTCAGCACAAGCGGCATGGACCCGTCCGGCCTGCGAGCACGCGCGTGAGCTGCTGGAGCAGGCCGGCACAGCGCGTGACGCCAAAGAGGATTTTTTGGGTCGTGTGAAGCGCGATCCGCCCTATGGAACCTTCCCCTCGGATATGGATCAAATATCCTGGTGGGGAACCTTCAAGCCTTTTGAGTTCTGGCAAAGTCCGGAATTTCAGGCTGTTTGGATCAATCCCGAAGGCGCCGAAGTTGCCCGCCAAACCTTCCGCGGCAACAAGTGCCGTCTCGCCAAAACGACGATTCAAGCCAAGGATCAGCCGCGAGGAGAATTTCCGCCGGGGATGTGGAAAGTGATCGTGACTTGTGAAGACTATGTCATTGACCGCCGGCCTTTCGCCGTCTTACCCGCCAAAAGCATGTCCGACGGTTCGGATAATGGAGCTGCCCAAGGAGAGCAGGCCATGATATGGGCTCAAGATCTGCTTGAATGAAGACGCCTTGAAATCAGCCGGATGTCGGCTATACTTTAGATAGGTATAGTTGGATTAATACTTTTGATACTAATGTTATTAAGAGATTGTTGATATCTTTGCGATGCCTTATCATGAGGCGTGCGAGGTTGTCGGTTAGCATTAAAGCAGGAGGGCGCTTGAAAGATAGAAAGTGCGATTTTATGCAAACGCTTCGGTCGCAGCGCGGCATGACAGCCGTGGAGTTGATTGTGGCGGTGATCGTATTAAGTTTTGCGTTGTTGTCACTCGTCCAGCTTTATTCCAATTTAGGGATTCGCAGCGCAGACGGTCAATTCCGTCTTACCGCTACACTTATTGCGCAGGAGCTGATGGAGGAAATTAAAAGCAAGCGGTTTGACGAAAATTTCGGTAAAAACGTAAATAACAATTGGAGCGGCGTCCTGGGTGCGGACGCGGCTGAAGTTGCAACCAACAAAAACACTTTTGATGATATTGATGATTTCAACGGTTGGAATGAAAATTTGATCGGCGCCTACGCCGGATTTAATCGCGCCGTGGTAGTGGTTTATGTAGACCCGGCTGATTTAAATACGCCCCTCGTGATCCCGGGACCGTTGCCGCCGGCTTGGACACCGGATCTCAAACGCGTGCGGATCACGGTAACCAATGGCGGTACTCAATACGCTGAACTCATCACGATTATCGGAACGGGCCGGGCTTAAGGAGCAAAAAAACAATGCAGCTGACCGGATATCAAAAAATAAAAGCGGCCTCGAAAATATCGGTGACAGGATTTACTCTTGTCGAGATGGTGGTCGTTATGGTCATTGTTTCCGTCATGTCCGCCGGCATTTTGATGTTTATGCACCCCATCGTGGATCTTTGGATGGAGACAACTTACCGTCAGGGCCCTCTCTTGGAAGCGCGCCTGGGCGCCACCCGCATGGTGCGCGAAATGAATCAAACCGTAGACCGCTTCAATGTGGTGGACGCGGCGGCCAACCGGTTTCAATTTATTGATGTGAATAATAACAATATTACATATACCTTGAACGGTACCAACCTGACGCGCAACAATACCGTTCTGGCCGGCAATATCACAAATTTGGCATTTCAATATTTCAATCAAAACAGTGCCGTGATCGCGAATCCCATCGAATCACCGAATGAAACCGATGTCCGCAGAATCGAAGTTTCAATTACGGTGGATAACGGGACGCGCGCATCGACGATCCGGTTGCAGGCCCAGCCCCGCAATCTTTTCGGGTGAGGCCGGAGAAAGGCAGGGCAGTAGCGATGAGGCAGTCAATGGAGATCTTGAAGTCACAGACGGGTTTCTCGATAGCAAGCGTGATATTTTCCATGCTGATTCTCGGCATGATCGGAGTAACGATGGCTCCTTTAGTCGGACAGGAAGGTTCCAAATCGGTGCTGGAAAACCATGGTCAGATGGCCTTTTATGTCGCTGATGGAGGGTTGCAATCGCTGATAGCGGATCAATTTTACGGGGACACGGATTTTAGCGACAATGTCTCTCCCACAGGCGTTCCTTTCGGAGGCGCTTCAATCACCTTAGGTGAGGGGGAGTTTTGGGCGGAATACAATAATTTGTCGGTCATTTCAGCGGATGTTACCGTGACGGGACGCGTCGAACAAAGCGTTCGCCGGATCGCCGTCAATGTCTCCAAAGGCCCGGCCGGCGGCAATGGCATCAATGCGGGCAATAATTGCAATATGCGCAGTTCACAGGGCGGAGGCGGTTCGATTTCGGGTGATATTACATGCGGGACCACTCCCAATGTGGACGGGGGCTATACAGTGACCGGCACAATCGGAACAGGACCGGCTCCGCCGCCGGTCAATTTACAGCCCTTGATCAATTTGACAACCAACACGGTGAACGGCAATTTGACCATCAGCGGCAATTACGCGGGCAATGTGCGCGTTACAGGTAATGTCACGATCCGTAATCCGGGCACTATCACAGGCATCATCGTTGCGGATGGCAGCGTTACAATTGATGTCAAACAAAGCGAAGACCGCGATCTGAACGGCACAATTGCGGCAGCCGGCAACATTGTAATTGATTATAAGCAGCAATCCACCGGTTCGCTATTTGCCCAGCAGGCGGGCGGCATCTTGCAGCCTTTGATTATCGCGGGCCAAGATATTACCATGAGGTTTCATCAAGATACCTTGGTTGATTTCCATGGCTTGATTCAAGCCGGCCGGGACGTTCGTCTTGAATTGAGGCAGCGCGATGCGGTCGTTGTTGAAGGGGCGATTGTGGCAGGCGGTGATATCGAAATTGATGCCAAGCAAAATACGAACATTAATGTCGATTCCGGAGGCGGGCAGCCGTTTCTCGGCGGCAATCTGATACTCTCGCAATGGCAAGAGGTTTGACGATGCGTCAAAGCAATAAACTGGACGAACGGGGTTTTACGGTCATTGAGCTGGCTCTCGTGTTGCTATTGATGGTCTTATTTTCCATGGCTGTCCTGCCGCGCATTACTGACACCCTGCAAACCATGCGCTTACGGACTGCGGCCGAGAAACTTGCCGCCGACGTCCGTTATGCGCGCGAGCTGGCGTTGAGTTATCATGATGTATACGGCATCGAATTCAATATGGCCACGAATTCCTATCAGGTTTTTTCATGGAACGGAGCGACAAAGACCGTCGTCGCTGATCCTTTCAGGGGCGGTTCCAACCTGATTGTGGATTTCGATGACATTGCCGAATACAACGGCGTTACGATCAGCGCGGTCAATTCCTGCGCGGGTCTGGGTTGTTTGACTTCGGAAGTGCGCGTCGACGCTTTCGGCATTCCGTATGACGGTAATGACAATGCCTTTACGGCGCCTGCCAGCGTCACGCTTTCACTTGCCGGGGCGAACCGAATCGTTCGAATTCAACCGGAAACGGCCTATACGGAAATAATTTAATTGTGTTCATATTGATCTCTTGCCAGTCATGTCAGATGGTCAACCCGGTCAACCCCTGGCAAGTTAAAAAAAATTCAGAAATGAGGTCGCTATGCCGTATCCTTTTAAAGACTTTATGTTTCGGTGGGAGGGCGGCTTCTTGGCTTCCTGAAGGGAGCGTCCGTCCATCAATTGAACATGCATAAGAAAGATGAAAGAGGTAATCTGTGACGCAGAGTGATAGAAAGGGCGCGGGTTTGGAAAAACCGGTTCAGGAGCGGGACGATTGGTTCAATTTAACAGATTATTTCTCAGATCCTGAAGTTCTGAAACTCATACCCAAAGCCGTTGCCACGAAATACAACTTATTCCCTCTGTATGTCAAAGGGGAGGTGCTCCATGTGGCAATGGTCCAACCCAAAGATCTTAAGGCCATTGATGAGGTGCGCCGCATCACAAAGCTACGGGCCATTGTGCCGCATTCGTCCAAAAAAGAAGATGTGCTCGCCGCGATTGACCGCAACTATGCCATGCAGGACAGTGTTTCAGACATCATCACAGAGATTCAGAAGGAACGGATTGAAGCCGGCGAGGGCACGATTTCCGAGAAAAAATCGCTTGAGGAAATGGCCGAACAGGCACCGGTCATTAAGTTGGTCAATCATATTATTTTGCAGGCGATTCAGGACCGCTGCAGCGACATTCACTTCGAACCCGATGAAAAGATGCTCCGCGTGAGGTGCCGGTTGGACGGGATTCTGCAGGAAAATTACGTTTTCCAAAAGGCCATGGAAAGCGCCATCTTGGCGCGCATTAAGATTACGGCGGGCATGGATATCGCCGAGAAAAGAAAACCGCAGGATGGCCGCATCAAAATACTGCTGGAAAGCAAAAAGATCGACGTGCGCGTATCTTCGCTCCCGACGTTGTACGGAGAAAATATCGTACTCCGGTTGCTGGATAAAACTTCCGTCAGCAATAAATTATCCGATCTCGGGATGGAAGGCCATGTGTTGGACGGATTTTCCAAATTGGTCCGCAACCCTTACGGGATCATCCTGGTCACGGGACCGACCGGCAGCGGTAAGTCGACCACGCTTTATGCGGCCCTGAGCACCATCAACAGCATTGACAAAAATATCGTGACCGTCGAGGACCCGATTGAATACGATATGGAGCTCCTGCGCCAAACGCAAGTCAATCCGAAAATCGGTCTGACTTTCGCTAGCGGTCTGCGCAGTATTTTGCGCCAAGACCCGGACGTGATCATGGTCGGGGAAATCCGTGATACCGAAACCGCCGACATCGCGGTTCAAGCGGCATTGACGGGGCATTTGGTGTTGTCCACGTTGCACACGAATGACGCCTGCGGCGCCATCACCCGGTTGATCGACATGGAAATTCCCCCCTTTTTAATCGCGAGTTCTGTAATCGGCGTGCTGGCGCAACGGCTGGTGCGCAGGATTTGTGATTCCTGTAAGGAAAAAATTCAACTGCCGGAGAATTTTTTAAAAGAATTGGGACAAGATCCGAAAACCCCGTTCTATCAAGGAACGGGATGCGATAAGTGCAAGAAATTAAAGTATGCCGGCCGCACAGCAATCCATGAATTTTTTGCTATGACGGATCAGATGCGTGAACTTATCACCAAGCGCGCCAGTCAAGGTGAATTGACAGCCGCGGCGCGCGAACAGGGCATGAAATCCCTGCATGAATCAGCGATTGAAAAGGCCAAGTTGGGGATTACGAGTTTGGAAGAGGCGCTTAAAGTAACCGGGGAGATGTAAGCCATGTCTAAATTCACCTACCGCGTTCAGGACACACACGGAAAAATGATGGAAGGCGTTTTGGAGGCGCCGTCCGAAGAACAGGCGCATCAGTTTCTCAAAGACCAGCATTACGGGGTCGTGGCTTTAAAGAAGCAGGGGGGCTCATGGGATTTTCAGAAACTGGTCCGTTCAATCGAAACAGTCAATATAACGCATTTTAATTTTTTTGTCCGGCAACTGGCCACGCTTCTTAAGGCCGGTGTGCCCATGCTCAACTCCCTGGTTTCGCTTCAGGAGGAAATTCAGGACAATATCCTGAAGCATGCCGTCCTCGCGATTGCCAGAGATGTTGAAGGCGGCACCAGTTTTTCGGATGCCATCAGCAAACATCCGAAGATTTTCGACAGTTTATTTGTTTCCACGGTCCGTGCCGGGGAAGCGGTCGGCGAATTGGACTCCGTGCTTTTGCGTTTGGCCGAAATTTTGGAGAAGGATTATCAAACGCGTTCTAAAATCAAGGCAGCCATGCGCTATCCGCTTTTCATCGTGGGCGTGATGGCGGTCGCTTTTTTTATCACCACATTGTTCATTATCCCCCGGTTTAAAAGTCTGTTCGCGCAATTCGGGGGAGATTTGCCGCTTCCGACCAAAATTCTGATGGGCT
>JBFHCO010000049.1:0-12141 GCA_041585205.1 Candidatus Omnitrophota bacterium
AAGAACCCGCGAAGTAGAACGCGTCAAAAAAGGCGATGAACTTCCCCCCGGCGTGATCAAGCGGGTGGTTGCATACATCTGTTCGAAGCGCAAAGTCTCTGTGGGAGATAAAATGGCCGGACGCCATGGTAATAAAGGTGTGATTGCCAAAATTTTGCCGGAAGAGGATATGCCGTATCTCCCTGACGGAAGTCCGGTTGAGATCATTTTGAACCCCTTGGGCGTGCCGTCACGTATGAACGTGGGACAGATTCTGGAAACCCATTTAGGTTGGGCGGCGAAGGTGTTAGGGTTGCATGTTGAAACACCCGTTTTCAGCGGAGCATCGGAAGAAGAGATCAAACAAATGCTCAAAGAAGCAAATTTGCCGACCGACGGAAAGACCGTTCTCTATGACGGGCGCAGCGGAGAACCTTTTGATCAGCGGGTGACGGTCGGACAAATCTATATGATGAAACTCGCGCATCTGGCGGATGATAAGATCCACGCGCGCTCTATCGGACCTTATTCGCTTGTGACGCAGCAACCGCTGGGCGGCAAGGCGCAGTTTGGCGGCCAACGTTTCGGTGAAATGGAAGTGTGGGCACTTGAAGCTTATGGCGCCGCATTTATTTTGCAGGAGCTGCTCACCGTTAAAAGTGACGACGTGGTGGGCCGCACGCGCGTCTACGAAGCCATCGTGAAAGGTGAACCCGCATTGCATGCCGGAACCCCTGAATCCTTTAATGTGTTAGTTAAGGAATTACAGTCGCTCGCGCTGGATATCACGCCCGAGAAAAATCCGGCAGCAAAAGAAAGAAGCGATAAACTCGCCAAAGAATCGTCAGAATCCGAAAGCAAAAAGAAGGCTAAGGAGAAGCTTAAAATATGAACTACGACATCAATAAATTCGATTCCGTTTCGATCCGTATCGCTTCCCCCGAAGCCATCCGGAAGATGTCACGCGGTGAAGTAAAAAAGCCGGAAACGATCAATTACCGGACGCTGAAGCCGGAAAAAGACGGCCTTTTTTGCGAACGTATTTTCGGTCCCACTCGCGACTATGAATGCAGCTGCGGCAAATATAAACGCATTAAGCATAAGGGCATCGTTTGCGACCGTTGCGGCGTCGAAGTGATGCAATCTAAGGTCCGCCGCGAACGGATGGGGCACATTGAACTTGTCACTCCCGTGTCTCATATTTGGTTTTTTAAAACCATGCCTTCCCGCATCGGCAATCTCCTGGATTTAAGTGTCCGCGCCCTCGAAAAAGTTTTGTATTATGAAGAATATATCGTTTGCGACCCCAAAGAAACCCCCTTGAAGAAGAATCAACTTCTTACGGAAGAAGAATTCATCAAAGCTCAGGAGCAATACGGCGCGCAAAATTTTGTGGCAAAAATGGGCGCCGAAGCTGTTCGCGATCTTTTAAGCGAACTCGAACTTGAAAAACTTGTGCAGAAATATCAGCGGCAAGTGAAAGGCTCAAAGTCAAAGCAATCTCGCGCTCGTTCGATCAAAATTTTAAAAATTGTCGATGCTTTTAGAAAATCAGGAAATAACCCTGAATGGATGATCCTTGAAGTGATCCCGGTCATTCCCCCGGATCTGCGTCCGCTTGTGGCCTTGGACGGCGGCCGTTTTGCGACCAGTGATTTAAACGATCTGTACCGCCGTGTAATTAACAGAAATAACCGTTTAAAAAAACTACTCGATTTAAAAGCGCCGGACGTCATCATCCGCAATGAAAAGCGGATGCTGCAAGAAGCGGTGGACGCCCTTTTTGACAACGGCCGCCACGGACGCCCCGTGTTGGGTGCGGGCAATCGGCCGCTTAAATCATTAAGCGACATGCTGAAGGGTAAGCAAGGACGTTTCCGTCAAAATTTACTCGGAAAACGTGTGGATTATTCGGGACGTTCCGTGATCGTGATCGGACCCGAGCTGAAACTTTATCAATGCGGTCTTCCGAAGAAAATGGCGCTCGAACTGTTCGAACCTTTTATCATCAGAAAACTCAAGGAACGCGGCCATGTCCACACTATTCGTTCCGCAAAAAAAATGGTCGAGCGGGTCAGGCCGGAAGTATGGGACATTTTAGAAGAAGTGATTCATGAACACCCGGTGCTTCTCAACCGCGCCCCCACGTTGCACCGTTTGGGTATTCAAGCCTTCGAACCGGTATTGATCGAGGGAAAAGCCATTCGGATCCATCCGCTGGTTTGCGCGGCGTTTAATGCGGATTTTGACGGCGACCAAATGGCCGTGCACGTCCCGCTTTCCATGGAAGCTCAGATGGAAGCGTGGATTCTGATGCTCTCTTCCAATAATATTTTTTCACCCGCGAACGGTCAGCCGATCGCGACGCCTTCGCAAGATATCGTGCTCGGTATTTATTACATTACGAAAGAAGCGCAAGAGGCGAAGGGTGAAGGCACCATGTTTGCGACCCGCGATGAAGCGATTCTTGCGTATCAGGACGGTGAAATCGCAAAACATGCAAAATGTAAGCTGCGGCTAGAATCCGGAGAAATCATCGAAACAACTATGGGCCGCATTCTTTTTAATGAAATACTGCCGAGATCTTTCCGTTTTGTGAACGAAGTCATCGCAAAATCGAAACTTTCACGGATTATTGCGGAGTGTTACCGTCAATTCGGTCATGATGAAGTGATACAGCTGTTAGATCGCTTAAAGACCGTAGGATTTGAGGAAGCTACACGCTCGGGTCTTTCCATCAGCATCGATGACATTCAAATTCCCAAAGCGAAAGACAAACTGCTTGATGAAGCGCGTCAGGATGTTCAATCCATCGAAGGACAATATAAAAATGGTTTGATCACGGAAGGTGAGCGGTACAACAAAGTGATCGATATTTGGACGCATATCACCGACCGCGTTTCGGATGCCATGTTTGAACAATTCGAAACCTTTAATCCGATTTATATGATGGCGGACTCCGGTGCGCGTGGTTCCAAACAGCAAATTCGTCAGCTTGCGGGTATGCGCGGTCTGATGGCTAAGCCATCGGGTGAAATTATCGAAAATCCGATCACGGCGAATTTCCGCGAAGGTTTGACGGTGCTTGAATATTTCATTTCAACACACGGCGCGCGCAAAGGTCTTGCCGATACCGCACTTAAAACCGCGGATTCCGGGTATCTTACGCGGCGATTAGTGGACGTTGCCCAGGATGTCATTATCAGCGAAATCGACTGCGGTACTTTGAACGGAATTTTTATTGAGCCCGTGTATGAAGGCGAAGAAGTGATTGTTTCCTTGAAGGACCGCGTGTTGGGTCGAGTGGCGCTTGATAATGTTGTTGATATCGTGACAGACCAGCTGATTATCAAATCAGGAGATATCATCGATGAGGTCATTGCGGACAAATTGGAAGAGTTAGGAATCGAAAAAATCCGTATCCGGTCCGTTTTAACATGCGAGTCAAAGCAAGGCGCATGCGCAAAGTGCTACGGTCGCGATTTGGCCACCGGCCGTCTCGCGGAACTGGGCACAGCAGTCGGCATCATTGCCGCTCAATCGATCGGTGAGCCGGGTACGCAGTTGACGATGAGAACTTTCCATATCGGGGGAACGGCTTCCCGCGTGGTCGAACAGTCTTATTTCCGCGCCCGTTACGGCGGCGCTTTGAAATATCACAATTTAAAAACCGTCGTGACCAAAACGGGTGAAATTATTGTCCTGAACCGGAATGGCCAGTTGACGATGCATGATGCGAGCGGCCGCGAATTGGAACGCTACACCATCCCGTCGGGCGCCATTATCGGGTATCAAGAAGGCGAGAAAATTAAAAAAGACGAAATTTTTGTGAAATGGGATCCTTACACGGTTCCGATCTTAACGGAAGTTTCAGGTAAGGTTCGCTACGAGGATATCAAGGCGGGCGTCACGATGAATGAAGAAATGGACGCCACGACCGGCATGGTGGAGCGCGTGATCATTGAACACAAGGAAGAGCTGCACCCGCAGCTGATCATCACCGGCCCCAGCAATGAAATTGTCGCGTTTTATCCCATTCCGACGGGAGCTCACATTGTTGTTAAGGAAGGCCAAGAGGTCACGAGCGGTACGCTTCTTGCGAAGACGCCGCGCAAAATCGCTAAAACGCGCGATATTACCGGCGGATTGCCGCGCGTCGCGGAACTGTTTGAAGCGCGCAAGCCGAAAAATCCCGCCATCATTTCCGAAATCGACGGCATCGTTGAAATTGGAGAGGTGGTGAAAGGCCAGCGCAAAATCGTCGTGAAAAGCGCGACCGGAATGGCCAAAGAATACTTGGTTCCGCACGGAAAGCATTTGAACGTGTACAAAGGCGATAAAGTGCTTGCGGGCCAGCAATTAGTCGATGGTCCCGTCGTTCCGCAGGATATTTTGCGCGTATCCGGTGAGCGCAGCCTCCAGGAATATCTCGTTCAGGAAGTTCAAGAAGTATACCGGTTGCAAGGCGTCAAAATCAATGACAAGCACGTGGAAGTGATTGTCAGACAGATGCTTCGCAAAGTTCGCATTGAAGAACCAGGCGACACGGACTTTTTAGTCGGTTCGCATGTCGAGAAAATCAAATTTGCGGAAGAGAATGATAAGATGGTCAAGAAGGGGAAAGAGCCCGCAAAGGCCACTTCGATTCTTCTCGGCATCACAAAAGCCTCGCTGACGACCGAAAGTTTTATTTCAGCCGCAAGCTTCCAGGAGACCACCCGCGTCTTAACGGAAGCGGCATCAGCGGGAAAACGGGATGACTTACGCGGGTTGAAAGAAAATGTGATCATGGGGCATTTGATCCCAGCCGGAACGGGTTTTCCGTGCCACCAAGAAATTCATCTTGTTAAAGATATCGATCAAATTCTGCCATTACCGAAAGCAGAAGAGGAAAAGGCCGCCGCGGCCGAGGAGAAAGCGTAATGGCTCCGACCATCAATCAGTTAATCCGTCACGGCCGCAGAAAATTTAAAAAGAAGACCAAATCTCCGGCTTTGCAGGGCGCTCCTTTTCGCAAAGGCGTCTGTTTGATCGTACGGACGCAAACGCCCAAGAAACCAAACTCGGCGCTACGTAAAATTGCCCGTGTCCGCTTGACGAACGGGGAAGAAGTGACGGCCTACATTCCCGGGGTCGGCCACAATTTACAAGAGCATTCGATTGTTTCCGTGCGCGGAGGACGCGTTAAAGACTTGCCGGGCGTACGTTACCATATCGTACGCGGTAAGTTGGATACGGCCGGCGTGAATGACCGAAAGAAATCACGGTCGAAATACGGGGCGAAGAGACCCAAAGAAAGCAAAGGTTAATGATTCATGAGAAGACGCAGAGCACCTAAAAGAGAAATTTTACCGGATCCGCAATATGGCGACCTTTTGGTCGCGAAGATGATTAATATTATCATGGAGCGCGGAAAGAAGTCGACCGCCGAAAAAATAGTATACGGCGCCTTTGGGATTTTGAAGGAAAAAACAGGCAAAGAGCCGCTTGAGATTTTCAAGCAGGCGCTTGAAAATGCGAGACCCTTGTTGGAAACGAAGTCACGCCGCGTCGGCGGTGCCACGTATCAGGTTCCCGTGAGCGTCCGGGCGGATCGCGGTAATACTTTGGCTTTACGCTGGTTCCGAACTTATGCTAAGGGCCGCAAGGGTAAACCGATGCATATCAAGTTGGCGGACGAACTGATGGACAGCTTTAACAAAACCGGCTCGGTCATAAAAAAGCGCGAAGATGTGCATAAAATGGCCGAATCCAACCGCGCCTTTGCGCATTACCGCTGGTAATCGAAGGTAAATTAAATGGCAGACGAAAAAAAGATTCATTATCCGCTCGATAAAATCCGCAATATTGGAATCGCGGCTCATATCGACGCGGGTAAGACAACCACGACGGAACGCATCCTCTACTACACCGGAAGGACGTATAAAATCGGTGAGGTGCATGAAGGGACCGCCGTGATGGACTGGATGGAACAGGAACAGGAGCGTGGCATTACGATCACTTCTGCCGCGACGACATGTTTCTGGAAGGACTGCCGCATTAATATTATTGATACGCCGGGCCACGTGGACTTTACAATCGAAGTGGAACGTTCTCTACGGGTCTTGGACGGTTGTGTCGCTGTTTTTGGAGCCGTGGAAGGCGTCGAGCCTCAATCGGAAACGGTTTGGCGTCAAGCGGACCGATATCATGTTCCCCGCATCGCGTTCATTAATAAGATGGACCGGACAGGCGCTCAATTTGAAAAGAATGTCCAGCAAATGCGGGATCAGCTTGGAGCCCATGCCGTTCCGATCCAGATTCCCCTGGGCCGTGAGGAAAATTTCAAAGGTATCATCGACTTATTGACTATGAAAGCGATTGTTTTTAAAGATGAAACACTCGGCGCCCAGTTTGATATCACCGATATCCCCAGCGATTACCAAGAAAAAGCCAAAAAGGCCCGCGAATTCATGATCGAGAAAGTTGCGGAACATGATGACGCCCTGATGCACAAGTTTATTGAAGGACAGGAACCGACCATGGAAGAGTTGAGGGCGGGCATTCGCCGCGCTACGGTTGCGATTAAGATCACGCCGGTGATTGTGGGGTCGGCTCTCAAAAACAAAGGGGTTCAGCAGCTTCTGGACGCCGTTGTGGACTATTTACCGTCGCCGAAAGAAGTGCCGCCCGTAAAAGGCATGGATCCGAACACGGAAGCGGAAGTCGAACGGCACGCCGATGAAAACGAACCTTTGGCCGCGTTTGCCTTTAAAATCGCGAGCGATAAATTTGTCGGAAATTTAACGTATGTACGGATCTATTCCGGAGTTTTGTCATCGTCATCTTATATTCATAATCCGCGATCGGGCAAAACCGAGCGTATCGGCCGCCTGCTTTTGATGCATGCCAATAAGCGCGAAGAAATCGAGGAAGCGGGAGCCGGAAATATCGTAGCGGCCGTGGGATTAAAAGATATGAAAACCGGCGATACCCTTTGCGATGAAAAAAACCTGATTGTTTTGGAGTCTTTGTTTGTACCGGATCCCGTGATTTGGATGGCGATTGAACCTAAAACCAAAGCCGACCGTGACCGCCTGTCCGATTCCATTCAACGGCTTGTCGCTGAAGATCCGACGTTCCGTGTCAAAACGGATCAGGAAACAGTTCAGACTTTGATCGGTGGCATGGGCGAACTTCACTTGGATATTAAAATTGACATCTTGAAACGCGAATACAATGTACAAGTCAACGTCGGTAAACCTCAGGTGGCTTATAAGGAAACCATCAATGGGACGGCCGAAGCGGAAGGTAAATTTATCAAGCAAACCGGCGGACGCGGTCAATACGGACATTGTTATATCAGAATTGAACCCCTTGAGAGAGGGAAGGGAATTGAATTTGAAAATGCGATCGTGGGCGGAGCCATTCCCCGCGAATATATTCCGGCGGTCGAAGACGGTGTCCATGAAGCGTGTTCCAACGGGATATTGGCGGGCTATCCTGTGACAGACGTCAAGGCCACCGTATTTGACGGCAGTTTTCACGAAGTTGATTCTTCGGAAATAGCTTTTAAAATGGCGGGCATTTTAGGTTTTAAAGAAGCCTTTAGAAAAGCAAAACCAATTTTGCTCGAACCCATCATGTCGATCGAGGTCGTTGTCCCGGAAGAATATATGGGAGACATCATCGGCGATCTCAATTCCCGGCGCTGCGTGATTCAAGAACTCGGCATGCGCGGGCACTTAAAGTCCATTAAAGGACTGGTGCCCCTTGCGGAAATGTTCGGATATGCAACGGCGACCCGCTCGTTATCTCAAGGCCGTGCGACCTATTCGATGGAACCGCATAGTTATCAGGAAATTCCGAAGCAAATTGCTGACAAAATCATGTCTTCATAAGGAGCGACGCATTCCATGGCATCCGTGAAAGAAAAAATACGCATTAAGTTAAAAGCCTATGATCACCGCATTTTAGATCAGTCGGTGCAGGAAATCGTGGGAACGGCTAAACGCACGGGAGCGAAAGTGATCGGCCCCGTTCCCTTACCGACGCATATTTGGAAGACGACCGTTTTGCGCGGTCCAACGATTGATAAAAAAGCGCGGGATCAATTCGAAGTTCGAACGCATAAAAGGTTAATTGCCATCGAAGACCCGACGGCGCGTACAGTGGATGCCTTGATGAAGCTGGATCTGCCCGCCGGCGTGGATGTGGAAATTAAATTATAACGGATAAAAAATGATCGGATTACTCGGTAAAAAAATCGGAATGACGCAATGGTTTGACCAAGACGGGCATCAAGTTGCCGTGACCGTAGTGGAATGCGGACCGTGCGTTGTGAAGGATCTTAAAACGAAGCAGCGGGACGGATATTCGGCTGTTCAGCTTGCGTTCGATTCCGTAAAAGAAAAAAGAGTGAACCGGGCCAGGTTGGGTCAGTTTAAAAAGGCCGGTATGCAGCCCCATCGTTTTGTTAAAGAGATTCGGACCGAACAAACCGAGGGCCTGCAGGTGGGCCAACACGTAGGAGCGGATAGTTTCGAGGTCGGTGATCTTGTGGACATTCAGGGGATTTCAATCGGTCGCGGATTTCAAGGGGTTGTCAAACGACACGGTTTTAAAGGCGGCGAAAAAGGTCACGGATCTATGTTCGGCCGCGTACCGGGTTCCATCGGCGCTTCTTCATTTCCTTCACGAGTGGTGAAAGGGATGAAAGCGGCCGGTCAAATGGGGCATCAACCGGTTACCGTGCAGAAGTTAAAAATCGTCAAAATAAATAAAGAAGAGAATTTAATCACTGTAATGGGCGCCGTTCCCGGTGTGGAGGGCGGATATGTCGTAATCCGCACCGCTTTGAAAAAGCCTGTCGAGCGCAAATGGAAAACGGAAGGCGCGAAGGAGCAAGCCCCGAAGGAAGAGGCCGCCCAAAAAGTTAAAGAAGAAGCGGTGCAAAATAAGGAAAAACAGGCCCCGCAGGAAGCCACTAAGGAAGCCTCAAAAGAAGCTCCAAAGGAAGCTCCGCAGGAAACCTCAACCGGGAATGCCGAATCGAAAAAGCCGGCTGCCCCGGAAGAAAAAGCTTAATTGATAGGAAAGGATAACGGAGATTTATTATGAAGGCCCCCCTTTACTCTAAAGAGGGTAAGAAAAAAGGCGAAGTTGTATTGAATCCGGCGATCTATGGAGCACGAATCAATGCGCGGCTCCTTGCGTTGGTGGAGAAGGCGTTCGCGGCTAATTTGAGACATGGAACGCACGATACCAAGACGCGCAAAGAAGTCCGCGGGGGAGGCCGTAAGCCCTGGCGTCAAAAAGGAACCGGCCGCGCGCGGCAAGGTTCGATTCGGGCTCCGCAATGGCGCGGAGGCGGAACGGTTTTTGGACCGCATCCGAGAAGCTATTTTGTTTCGATGTCCAAAACGACCAAAGAAAAGGCGATGCTTTCGGCATTAAGTTTAAAAGCGGATCAGAAAAATATCATGCTGCTTGAAGATGTTACGCTGGATTCGCCCAAGACAAAAGAATGCGCAGAAATATTCAAGGCGTTACCCATCGAGAAAAAAAGAGCGTTATGCGTCGTGAAGGAAGTTTCTGAAAATTTAAAAAGGGCTGGAAGTAATTTAAGTGAATGGGTTCGAATCCGTCCGGCTAAAGATATTAATGCTTATCATGTTCTACACCGTGAAAAGCTAATCATTGAGCAAAATGCATTGCCGATTTTGGAAGAACGGTTGAAAGAGGCCGGAATCGTCAAGGATAAAAAGGTTAAATCATGAAGCGGCATCTTTATGACGTGATATTAAGGCCTTTGATCACGGAGAAAATCACTCGGGATCAAGAAAAATACCGTAAATACGCGTTCGAGGTCCATCCGAAGGCGAATAAGAAGGAAATCAAAGCTGCGGTTGAAAAAATTTACAATGTTCATGTGATGAAGATCAACGCAATGAACAGCAGCGGTAAGTGGCGTCGTGTCCGCTATCAGCCCGGCTTAACTTCCGATTGGAAAAAAGCGATCGTAACGTTGAAAGCCGGCGAAAAGATCGACATTACCGCATAAGGAAAAGAAAATGCCTTTAATTAAGTTTAAACCAACAACACCGACAAGACGTTTTGGCAACGTGGCGGATTTTGCAGAAATCACGACAAAACATCCGTATAAACCGTTGACGGAACCGGTCAAACGGACAGGTGGGCGTAATTTACATGGACATATCACTTCGCGTCATCGGGGGGGCGGTCACAAGCAGAGGTACCGCATCGTCGACTTTCGCCGCAATAAATACGGCGTTGCCGCGAAAGTGCTGACCGTGGAATACGATCCGAACCGCACGGCCCGCATTGCCTTGATTCAATATGAAGACGGGGAAAAAAGTTATATTCTTTGCCCGGATGGTCTGAAAGTGGGAGAAACCGTGATGAGCGGGAATACCGCCGAAGTGAAACCGGGGAATCACTTACCGTTAAGATCCATTCCGGAAGGCACGCCGATTCACAATATCGAATTGATTCCGGGCATGGGGGGTAAATTGGTGCGCTCGGCGGGCGGGGTCGCTCAAATTCTCGCCAAGGAAAACGAAAATGCCCACATTAAACTTCCGTCCGGGGAGGTGCGCATGATTCGTTTGGATGCGCATGCGACGATCGGCCAGTGCTCCAACACCGATCATGAAAATCTGGCGCTTGGCAAAGCCGGACGCTCACGGTGGCTTGGGATTCGGCCGTGCACCCGCGGTGTCGCGAAAAACCCGGTGGATCATCCGATGGGCGGCGGTGAAGGAAAATCCAAAGGCGGCAATCATCCTCAAAGCCCCTGGGGGCAGCAGTCAAAAGGTTTAAAAACGCGAAAGCTCAAAAAACAGAGCAATCGTTATATTGTGAAGGACAGGAGAAAATAATGAGCCGTTCGTCAAAAAAAGGCGTTTATGTGGACGAAAAACTTTTGAATAAAGGCAAAATTGCCAAGCAAAAAAAAGATCGACGTCCGATTAAAACATGGTCACGCCGGTCAACGATTGTGCCGGATTTTGTGGGCCTTACTTTCGCGGTTCATAACGGCAAAATTTTTAACAATGTTTTTGTCACGGAAGATATGGTAGGTCATCGATTGGGTGAATTTTCTCCCACGCGCACATTTAAAAAGCACAGCGCGGCACAGGACAAAGCCAAAGAAGCCGCCGCGGGAGCAAAAGTTTAATAGGTAAAAATTATGGCTAAATCAGAAGCATCGTCAATAGAAAGTAAAGAGAAGTCATCGGCTAAAGCGGTCGCGCGGTATCTTCGCATTTCTCCGCGCAAAGTACGGCTTGTGATCAATTCCATCCGCTTTAAACCCACGGGTCAAGCCATGGGTATTTTGATGAATTTGAAAAAGAAAGCGGCTCGCATGACGGAAAAGGTGTTAAAGAGCGCCGTTGCAAACGCGAAAGTGCTCGGTATGGACGAATCACGGCTTTATATTTCCGATATACGCGCCGATGGAGGTCCCGTTTTCAAGCGTTTTATGAGCCGCTCTATGGGGCGTGCCGATCGTATTTTGAAGCGGACCACACATCTGTCAATGACGGTCTCAGAGGGACTGAAGGTCTATCAAACGCCCGAAGCGCCCGGTGCGACGGAGGGGAAGGAAAAAGTAACGAAGAAAAAAGAATCAAAATCAAAAACCAAAGCGCAAGGCGCTAAGGCATCATAAGGAGATTCCCTTGGGTCAGAAAGCACATCCTTACGGATTGAGATTAGGTTACATCAGGCCTTGGAGGGCAAAATGGTTTGCTCCCAAAAATGTGGCGGATCTTCTCGAAGAAGATTTGAAACTCAGAAAGTATCTGAAGGAAAAATTAGGTTTCGCGGGAATCGCGAATATCGAAATTGAACGTTCCAGCGGCCGCGTTCGTGTGCGAATTTTTACGGCGCGTCCGGGTGTGATTATCGGGCGTCGGGGCCAGGAAATCGATAAGGTGAAAGATGATTTGTCGGGCTTGACGCAAAACGAATTGTTTGTGGATATTAAAGAGGTAAAATCACCTCAAACAGACGCCCAACTCGTAGCGGAAAACATCGCGATGCAAATCGAAAAACGCGCCAGTTACCGCCGGGCCATGAAGAAGGCAATGCAGCTGGCCATGTCCAAGGGCGCGCTCGGAATTAAGGTGCATTGCAAAGGTCGGTTGGGCGGTTCGG
>JBFHCO010000050.1:0-11934 GCA_041585205.1 Candidatus Omnitrophota bacterium
ACAATGCCGGTTTGATCCTTGCCGACCACGCTGATTAAAAAGGCCTTGCTGCCGGCCAGATGTTTTTCGCCGCGCGTGAGCGTGCCTTTCAAATCTTTGCCGGCGACGGTTAATTTCCATGCGCCGACCGCTTTTTGCACGGCCTTTTGCACCTGTGAGAACGTCTTCTGCGTATGCGAAAGCACGACAATCATGGCAAATTCACCCTCCAGGATGGTCATGCTGACATCTTCCAAATTGCAGCCCAGGCGGTACAATTCCCCCGTCACTTTCGAAATAATTCCCGGGCGGTCTTTTCCCAATACGGTCAATATGGCTTGCTTCATGTCCCCTCTCCGATTTTTTGTTTGGCCCAGGCGAGGGCCGCTTGCTTGTCTATGAATTGACCTTCCAGCTGCAGGTCATACAGTTCTTCCAAAAGCGGTTTCATGTCCGGCCCCGGCTTCATGCCGAGTTCCTGAAGATCATGGCCGTTCACGAGCGGCTTCGGCTTCAAATCTTCCTTCTCATACTCCACGAGCTTTTTTTTCAAAAAATCATAGTTATCGAGCATGCCGTGACTGGACTGGCAGTCGATTTTATGGAGTTCCAATTCGTCTTCAAAGGTCGGGCGTGTCACAAACCGTTTGAGCTTGCCCGAGCGCATCTGCTGCACATTGGCGAATTTCATGTGATTGTCGACCAGGGCGCAGACGGCCTCAATCTCGTCCTTGGAAAAATGCAGGCGCCGCATAATCGTTTCGGTCATCCTGGCCCCAATCGGCGCGTGTTCGTAAAAAATAATGCGCTGGTCCTCTTCGCGGACGGCGAAGGTAGGCGGCTTGCCGACATCATGAAACAAGGCGCCTAAGGCGAGCGCCGGTGTCGGATTTTCGAGTTTATCGAGCAGCAGCTTCGTATGAATAAAAACATCCCCCTCCGGGTGAAATTGCGGCGGCTGTTCGACGCCTTTCATGGCTTCGATTTCAGGCAGAATTTCTTTCAAAAGGCCTGAATCGGAAAGCAGCATTAAACCTTCGCCGGCATGCGGCCGCGTCAGAATTTTGACGATTTCATCCCGGATGCGCTCGGGGCTCACTTGATGAATTTTGGCGGCATGACTGCGCAGGGCCTCCCACGTCTTGCTTTCGATATCAAACCCCAAAGAAGAAGCAAAACGCACGGCGCGCAGCATGCGCAGCTTGTCTTCCTCGAAACGTTTTTCAGCGTCGCCGATGGCGCGAATCACTTTCTTTTTGATATCCGCCTCGCCTCCGACATAATCAATCACCTTGGCGTTAAAAGGATCGTAAAAGAGCCCGTTCACCGTGAAATCGCGCCGCTTGGCGTCCTCCTCGGGATCCGTGAAACTCACCGACGACGGATGGCGCCCGTCCTTGTAGCTGCCTTCATGGCGGAAGGTCGCGACTTCATAGTTTTTACCGTCCTCCACCACCAGAATCACGCCGAATTGCTTGCCGACCGGCACGGTTTTTTTGAAAAGCTTTTCCACCGTATCCGGATCCGCCGTGGTGGCAATATCAAAATCCTCGGGGGTCTTTTTCATCAAATGGTCCCGGACACAGCCCCCGGCGAAATAAGCGGTATGACCGGCGTCTTTCAGACGCTTGGCAATCCCGAAGGCCGCGGCTGCGCTTCCCTGCTTTAAATCGAGCATGCTAAATCCCCTCCCCCTGCGCTTGCTGAGAGATAATCTCTCCTTTGAAGTGCAGCTGACGCACCACCAGCAGGCCCAGCAGGCCGGCCGCAGCGGACCCGATAATCAAGGGGTGCAGGCCCGTCCAGCGGTACATTTGACCCCCCATAAAACCGAACACGATTTGCCCTAAATTATAAAGACTCATAAGCACCGCAAAGGTCGTACCTTCCACGCCCGAATTATGCGTCAACATGGCCGAAACCGCCATGAGCGGTAAAATGGTCACGACCCCGAAAAGTCCGCCCACAAACACCACAATAAACGCGCTGACTTTATTTAAGATCAACAGCGTGCTCAAGATGTTTAAACAGTTCACGATAATGGCCCAAGTGAGCAGCACCTTGGGCGATATTTTGCTCAGCCAGCGCGCATAGGCCACGCTGCCGATCACGGCGCCCGCCCAGCCGAGACTCATCAAAAAACCGAGAAACGTCTCTGAAAATGCGAGCGTTTCTTTCATAAAAAAGAAGAAAGGCACGCCGAAGGCCGAAGACACCGTCATCAAAATCAGCAGGACGATGAACCACCTTAAATTGGGCCCGGCAAGCAGGCTGAAACATTTTTTCAGCGGCTCAATCACCGTATGAAACGGCGCATGCGGCTGTTTCACTTCGCGGATACGAAAAGCCATTCCGAGAACGACAAGCGGCAGGATCGTCGCCAAAAGAAAAATGCGCTGGGCCGGCCAATGCGAGGCCAGCCAGCCGCCGGTGATGCCGCTGAAAATAGCACCTATACTGCGTGATCCCCACGCGACACTTTGATAGAAATGGCTCGTGAATCCGCGCGAATGTTCCACCACCAAACCGTCTGTGATGACATCCGTCGCCGCAAAGCCGAGATTGGTGACCAAAAGGCAACTGAGTACCCAGATTTTTTCACCCGGCAGAACAGCCAGCGCCAACCATCCGGCCGCGGAAATGAGGCCGCATAAAACCAGGTACGATTTGCGCCGGTATCCGAAAAGCGGCAGGCAGTCCGAAAACAGTCCGTAGATGATTTTAAGCACCCAGGGAGCTGCGGCTATCGAACTGATGGCCGTGATTTCGGGGATGCTCCAGCCGAGCCCGCGCATGTAAAGCGGCAGCGCGACTCCGACAATCCCCAAAGAACCTTGAATGAAATAGACAAGCCCTGCCAGTAAGGCAATGTCGCGGGAATGCTTAGGCAAAAAAGTCTCTCGCCTTCTTGTGGCCGAGGGTTCTTGAAAAATCGCCGTGGTCGATAAACGGCAGTTCCGGCCGCTTCTCGCGCCAACGCTTGACGATTTGATAACGCTCGCCGGGATGACTTTCGATGCGCCGGCTTGTGATGTACTTGAATTCGGTGCCGCAATTCGGGCAGGTCTTAGCCGTTGCGGCATCGATCCCGAGCTGCCGGCAAGAAGCGCAGTCCGAAGACAAATCCCCCACGATCAAAAGATGCTTTTTGACATCCTCGATGTCATAGGTTTGATACGTTCTCAGATAATCCCGGCTCATACCTTATAGACTAAATCATGCTCCCGGACGCGCTGCTTCACTTGAAGTCCGATTTCATCCCCCGCGGCCGCCTGTTCAATGGGCTTGTGGTCCACTTGCATGGAATCCACGCGCTGCTTGAAATCGCTCGTATGCCCCTTGAAATAGAGGGTATCCCCCATGCGCACGGGACCCTTCTCGAGTTTAATCACGGCGGCATTCACATGCGGAAAATAATGGGTCACACGGCCGACAAGCTTCCCTTCAAAGGGCAGTTTGGGCGCGATCCCCGGACGCTTGACGGGTTTTGCGGCCTTCACGGCTTTCTTTTTCTTGGGCGCCGCGGTTTTCTTTTTGACGCTTTTTTTGACGGCCTTTTTCTTCGGCGCCTTCGCTTTTTTGGGTTTACGGGACGACACGGAGCGTTTTTTGGCTTTCATGCTAGTCTTGCCCCCTTTGTTTTTTTTCTTTGCCTTCGACGAGCGGGACGAACCGAACAGGGATTGTTTCAGACGTTTGAAAAATTCCATGTTGCTTTTCTCCTAACATCAGCGTTTGCGAAAATTGTCCGACCGGCACAATCAGCCGTCCGCCTTCGGCCAGTTGTTCGATAAGCGGCGCGGGCACATGCCCGGCCGCCGCGGTCACAATGATTTTATCAAACGGAGCGGCTTCCGGCCAACCCCGGCTGCCGTCTCCGTGACGAAAATGAATATTGCGGTAACCGAGCGTCCGCAGCCTTTCCCGGGCCGCTATGTATAACGGCTCAACCATCTCAATGCTGAAGACTTCCGCGGTCAGTTCCGCCAAGACGGCGCATTGATACCCCGAACCGGTGCCGACTTCAAGGACGCGGTCCCCGGCGCGGATATTCAGAATTTCGGTCATGTAGGCCACAATGTAGGGCTGCGAAATGGTTTGATCCCAACCAATCGGAAGCGGGCCGTCGTCGTAGGCCTGTTCGAGGACGAAATCGGGGACAAACCGGTGTCTTGGAACTTGACGCATGGCTGCCAGGACGCGTTCATCCCGGATGCCGCGCGCGGCAATTTGCTCATCCACCATCAATTGCCGCTGTTCTTCGAAAAAAGCTTCGCTTTGAGGCTCGTTCACCGGAGTTTCTTTATTCCTGTGATGCCCCGCTCGAGGTTGCCTCCTTGTAAGGCAGGGACTCGGCCGGGGAATTTTGAATCTGCTCAATCGAAGTGAGCTTGTGCTGCAATTTCTCAAAACGCTTGTGCGCCTTGTCAAACGCGGAATGGGCATTGGACAAATGCCCTCCGATTTTCTCAAAATCCGCGAAAAATTTCTGAAAATCCGTTTCCAATTGCCCCAGGCATTCCAGGATCATTTGCGCCGAACGCTCAATCCGCAGGCCCTTCAAGCCCCGCACAATGGCCTGGAGATAAGCGTAAAAACTGTTCGGCGAAACCGGAATGACGCGCTTTCTTTGCGCGTAGGACGCGACGCTTTCGGTTTGCATTTCGTCTTTGATAATGACTTCGTAATACACGTTTTCGGCCGGGATGTACATCAGCGCGAATTCAAACGTGTTTTCTTCCGGCAGAATGTATTTGGAGGCAATCGCGTCGATATGTTTTTTGACATCCTGATTGAAGGATTTGCGCGCCTGCTTTTCCTCCTCGCCGTCCTTGGCTTCGAGGATGCGCTTGAAATTCTCAAGCGGGAATTTCGCGTCCACCGGAATCATGCCCTGCCCGAGAAAAATGACGGCGTCCACCATGGCACCGCTTTGAAAGGTGTACTGCAGCGAGAAATGATCCAGCGGCAGCATTTGCTTAAGCAGCTCTTCGAGAAAAAATTCACCCAGGCTGCCCCGTGATTTGGGGGCCTGCAGGATGCTTTGCAGCGACGCAATGTCCTTGCCGATATCGACCATGGACTGCGTCGCTTCATGCAGCTGCCCGAGCCGGTGCTGCACCTGCCCGACGGTACGCGTGTACCCTTCCTGTGTTTCCTGCAACAGCTGTGCATGCTGCTGCCACTGCGCGTTCATTTGACGCGTCAGTTCCGTCACCTGACCCTGCAGCGTCGCGTGCAGCAATTTCACTTCCTGCTGCATGTCCGCAATCAAGCGCACCGTGTCGTCGCCCCGCCCCGCCTTCCCCTGCCGAATCCACATAGCCCAACCGAGCACGGCTAAACCGGCGAGTGCAAGGACCAGTAAAAGCGTGTTGAATTCCATAAGGTCAGCGTTTCTCCTTCATCTTTATTTCACGAACGTGATGTTCACGTCTTCAATATGTATCGCCGGTTCCGCGAAAACGTAAATGCGGCTTTGCGTCTGCCGCTCAATATGATGAAGCGACTTGCGGTCCTGCTCAAGCAGGCGCTGCGACACATCCGGGTGCACATAGGCATTCACAATCCGGTTCTTTGAATTCCCCACCGCCTTGCGGATTTCCTTGAGCGTTTGAATGGCCATGGTCGCCTCGGATTTGACATTGCCGCGGCCCTGACAATACGGACACGTTTTATAAACCGCGCTTTCCAATGAGGGGCGGATGCGCTGGCGCGTCATTTCGACCAGGCCGAGTTCCGACATCTGCAGGAGATTCGTTTTGGCGCGGTCGCGGCGCAAGGCCTCTTTGAAGGTCCGGAACAAATTGCGGCGGTTGTCGGAACGCTCCATATCGATAAAATCGATAATGATAATTCCGCCGATGTCACGCAGCCTGAGCTGCCGCGCGATTTCCCAGGTGGCCTCGATATTGTTTTTAAACACCGTTTCTTCAAGGTTTTTGGTCCCGGTGAAGCGGCCCGTATTGACGTCAATCGCCACGAGACCTTCGGTCTGCTCAATCACGATATAACCGCCCGATTTCAGCGTCACATTCTTCTGAAAGGTACGGTCGATTTCTTTTTCGATATTGTATTTTTCGAAGATATGCGGGCCGTGATACTGCTCCACGCGGATTTCCTGGCCCGGCAGATACAGCTTCAAAAAACGCTGCACCTTGCGGAAGGTGTCGTGATGGTCCACGACGAGCTTGTCGGTGTCCTCCGTCAAATGGTCGCGGATGACGCGTTCGACCAGATCCAGCTCCGAATGAATCAGGCTGGGGGCCCTTTTATGATGAATGGTGCCCTCGATTTTTTTCCAGAGTCTGAGGAGATACCGGATGTCGCGGTGAAATTCCTTTTGATTTTTACCCTCCCCCGCGGTACGCACGATAAACCCGACGTCTTTGGGAATATCCATTTCACGGAAGATCTGGCGGATGCGGTCCCTTTCGCGGCGGTCTTCGATGCGCCGCGAAACGCCGATTTTATTGTCGCCCGGAATCATCACGAGGAAGCGGGCCGGAATCGAAAAATGAGTGGTGAGCCGGGGGCCTTTGTTGCCGATAGGCTCCTTGACGACTTGCACGATGATTTCCTGCCCGACCTTCAAAACGTCATCAATGTTTTTACGGCGGTTGTCGCGCTTGGGGGGCTGCTTTTTGGTTTCTTCGGGACTGCCGTTTTGTTCGTCGAATTCCGCTTCGTTGTCAAACGGCGATTTGAGCGCGTCGCCGATATAGAGAAACCCGTCTTTTTTGGTGCCTAAATCAATGAAGGCCGCGCCGATGCCGCGAATCACCGATTTGACTTTGCCTTTGTAGATATTGCCGAACAAGCGTTCGGAGTGTGCCCGCTCGATGTAAAATTCCTCGAGACGGTCGTTTTCAAGGATCGCCACTTGGCGTTCGTTGGACGCATGGCTGATCAAGATTTCGCGTTTCATGTTGAAAAACCCCTTTCTTAAAACAGGGGTAACGGCGGCGAGAAAAAACAAACGGAGGGCAGTTTGAGAACGTCTAAATTATCAGGAAGAACCGGCCCGGGGCGTATCCGAAACGTTTAGGTTTCATGCGGATCCACCCACCGTGCCAAAGGTATCGACTTAGAATCGAACCGTACGGGCCCTGTCGCGGGTGTCCCGGAGAGTGCCCTTTTCTTCATATGCAACGATCTCAACTGTTTTCCGTACGGTGAAAGACCGGCGGGACTGCCGGAGGCAGTCTCCATCCCTAATCGGCTGCTGACCAGCTCCGCGGGATTTAGCCAAATCACCGTCATCGCCTCAATTACCCTTTCTTACGATTTATGTTGAATGATGTTACTGATTGAAATAATTGAACTTACAAACGTCTAAAATGATGCCGAATGCCCCACATATTAATGCATTTTAAGGCCGAGGCCAAGTAAAAAGAGTTACCCCACAATGGGCATGCCGTTTTCACAACCCGCGGCTGTTCCCCGCGGCGCCTGCTTGCCCTTCACGGACCCGAGCACAATGCCTTTCTGGTCCACGCAATAGGTATCAATCCCTTTCGCGTAACGGGCCGCCGGTTCGGCCAGGAGCGAATAACTTTCCGGATGCGCCTCTCCGCCGCCGGCATAGGTGACATTGAAACCGTAAAGACTCGGTTTCATCCACATGCTGTCAAGCAGACTGGGCCCCGATTCCGGCGCCACCAGTTCCGTAATCGAAGGCGCGTATTGATTCGGCTTGCGGGTGTGGCGATACGCCTCATTCGCTTCGCGGAAGGCCCGCATGGCGTTGCGCATGCCGGCCTCGTCGGCTGTGATTACGACATTCTTCAAATTGGGGTAAGCGATTAAAGCGAGCGCGGCCACAATGGCAAGAATCACCAGCAGTTCAATCCACGTAAAACCCCGTACCCAAAGTTTATTCATAATTTGTTACCTCATTATTTACGGCCGCCGGCGTCAAAAACATAACGGCCGGCTACAGATAAATGCGCAGCGGGCAAATTTCGCAGCGCGGACGTCCGGTGCGGCAATAGTCTTTGCCCACCGCCACGATTTGCGCGTGAAAATCATTATATAATGAAACTCGTTTCGGTAAAGCTTCTTCAAACTGGCGCTGCCAGGCCTCATAGCCGCCTTCCAACGCGTGCAGGCGGTGGCGCGCGAAAATGCGTTTGGTATAAGCGTCAATCACAAAAAAAGGCTTGCCGGCCGCATACAGCAGCATGGAATCCGCGGTTTCCGGACCGATGCCTTTGACCGCGAGCAATTTGCGACGCAGCGCGGCGCCTCGCTCATGAAACATGATATCCGGTCGGCCGCCGTACTCGGTGAAAAGAAATTTCACGAAATGCTTCAGCCGCTCCGCCTTGATATTGAAATAACCGGCCGGTTGAATCAAGCGCGCCAGTTTTTTTTGCGGGATGCGGTGAAGCGCCCGCGGATTCAGAACTCCCGCCTTTTTCAGATTCCGAATGGCGCGCTCCACATTTTTCCAAGCCGTATTCTGCGTCAGAATCGCCCCCACCATGACTTCAAACGGCGTTTCGCCCGGCCACCAATGCTGAGGCCCGAGCGCCCTGCGCAATGTGCGGTAAACCCCGGGAAGTTCGCGCGCCCGGAGCTTACGGCTTTTCGGAAAAATGAAAGGTTTCGAGGACTTCATACGTGGGCCCCTGCGGGCCGAGTTTACTTTCAAAAAGGACGATTTGATTGAAGCGCGCGAGTTCGGTTTCAAGCCGCGCCGGATCCTTCGGCATCAAATCGTCCCCCGCGACGCCGCGCTTGACGGTTTTGCGCAGCCGGCCGATAGTCGCATGCGCCTGAAAGGCGCGCTGTTCGCATTCAAAGCCCGCGCCTTTCAGCACCGCTTCAATCTGCGCCTGGAGATTCACGAGCTTTTGCGTATCCCCTTTCAAACCAATCCACACGACGCGCGGATAATGCGCATTCGGAAAAAAACCGATATCTTTCAAACCCAGGGCCAACGGACTGAAGGCTTGCGCGACGGGCGTCACGCATTCGGGGATGACCTTCAGCTGTTCGGGTGTCGTCGGTCCGAAGAAATGCAGCGTCACATGCACCTGCTCGGGCACCACCCATTTGATATCATTGGATTTCGAACGCATCTCACGCACGATACGGCTCAAATCCGCCTGAAAGGCCCCGGCCAATGGCAGGGCCAAAAAAGTCCGCTTGAGCCGCGTCATGACACGCCCCGGAGCCGGCGCCACAATAATTCCAGGGCCTTTTTAGAGGCCTTCGCCTGCACCTGGCTGCGGTCGCCCCAAAAAAGATATTTGCGAACCTGCGTCCCGCGCGCAGAGCTGAGCGCGATAAAAACCAGCCCGACCGGTTTTTTGGAACTGCCGCCCGTGGGACCGGCAATGCCCGTAATGCCGAGACCGTAATCCGCCCGCATAACCTCCCGCGCGCCGCACGCCAGGGCTGCGGCGGTTTCCTTGGAAACAGCGCCCTTCGTCTTAAGCAGCGCACGCCCGACGCCGAAACTTTCTTTGACGGCGTTATCATACGCCGTGACGCCGCCTTTAAAATACCGGCTCGCGCCCGGAATGCGCGTGATTTCAGCGGCAAGCTGTCCGCCCGTGCAGCTTTCGGCCGCGGCCACCGTGTGTTTTTTCCGCGCGAGCAATTGCCCCACTTTTTCGGCCAAGGTCACGTCTTCCAAGGCATACAAGGCGGGTTTGAGCCGCTTCTTGATTTTCGATTTAAGACGTTGGAGCACGCCGGTTCGCTCGGCATACATGCGCAAACTCACTTCGCCCGTTTCCGGGTAGATGCCGAAATCAAACGGTTCCTTGAAAAAATCTTTGCCCAGGCGCTGCATGACTTCGGGTTCCGACATCCCGACGGTCTTGGCCACAAGCGCGGGCCGTTTGACCATTTTTTTAAAAAACCGTTTCAGCAGCGGCCGCACTTCGTTGTGATACATTTTCTCAAGTTCGCTCGGCACTCCCGGCAGAACCACAATCAAACGGTTGCCGCAGCGCACATAAAAACCGAGCGCGATACCGAAGCGGTTGAGAAGCGGCACCGCGTTTTCCGGATAAAAGGCCTCCTTGCGAACTTGGTCGGGTATGCTCTTGAAGCCGTGGCGGCGGTAATGTTTTTGAATGGAGGCAAATTGGGACTTGGAGAAAACGAGCGGCATTTTAAAAAACTGCGCCACCGCCTCGCGGGTCACGTCATCCGGCGTGGGACCGAGTCCGCCGGAAAGAATGATTAAATCGGCGCGCGCGAGGGCGAGGGCGAGGCATTCTTCAATCGCGGCAAGCGAATCGCCGCAGGTCACCTGCGCTTCGATTTGAAAACCCGATTCCGTGAGCTCTTTTCCGAGAAACCGGGCATTCGTATTGAGGACGCTGCCTTTTAAGAGTTCGACGCCGATAGTGACGATTTCGGCCGTGATACGCGGCATAAAGTTTTATTTCCGCACAGGTTTGCGGGAGAAATTAAAAAAGTTTTCCCAAAAGCAATAATGTAAGCAGCGCATAGACGCCCGCGGCTAAATCGTCGCTTAAAATACCCCAGTAACCGGGGAGCTTTTCCATGGACCGCACCGGAAAGGGTTTCCAAATATCAAACAGCCGGAAAAGCAAAAAACCCAGCACGGCCGTCCAGGGCGTCAGCGCGAATCCCAAAAAAGGAATAAACATGCCGCAGACCTCGTCTATGACGACATAAGACGGGTCTTCGCCCTCGCTTAAATGGAGGCGTTTCGCGGACCAGTAACCCAGCGCAATCACGGCCGCAAAGGTTGCGACGAACAGCCAGCCGTTCCATTGCGTCAAAAAGACAAGCGCCAAACCCACCAGACTGCCCCATGTCCCGGGCGCCAGCGGAAAGAAACCGACGCCCACGGCGCCGACGTACTTAGCGAAGGCCGGGCGCTCAAGGAGCGCGCGGTTATGCAAAAAAAAGGTCAGACCCGAAAGCAGCGTTAAAATCAGCGCGGCCGCCATGCAAAAATAGAGCAACGCGTAAAAAAAACCGGCCGCAAACTGCATGAATCCGACTTCATGCGACAACGCGGCGAAAAAGGCAAAACCCACCATAGCCACCTGAAACCCAAGCTTCCATTTGCCGAGCCGCTCGGCCGCAATCACTTCCCCCTGCATCAGCCAGCCGATGCGGCAGAAGGTTACGGCGATTTCGCGCACGGCAAAGGGCACGACCCACCACAAACTGAATAAATCCTTGAGTGCGAAAACGGTAAGGGGCAGGAGAATCAGCAGCTTGTCCATGACCGGGTCCACGAACTTGCCCACCCGGCTTTCCAGGTTGAATTTACGCGCAATCAAACCGTCGAAATAATCGGTAAGGGCGCCGATAAAAAAAACAACCATGGCCAGCACATGCGCCCAGGCGTTGGGATGAAACAGGAGAAACGGCAGCGTCAGCGCGAGCAGACCGCGCAGGTAGCTTAAGAGATTGGGAATGGAAAGATATTCCCGGTTAAAGACGGCCCACGAGGTCATATTCGCGAAAATCGGTTATGGTCGCCGTCACTCTTTGACCGGGCGCAAGCGTGTGTGTGCTTTCGATAAAAACGTTGCCGTCCACTTCCGGGGCGTCCATGTAAGAACGTCCGACCCAGCGGTGGGGCGCGGAATCATCCTTGGCGTCGATAATCACCGCCAAAGATTTGCCGAGCCATTTCTGATTGTTTTCCTTGGAAATACGCTGCTGAAGCAGCATGGCGCGCTCAAGCCGCTTCGCTTTCACTTTTTCAGGAACTTGATGCGCGAGACCGGCGGCGGCGGAACCCTGCTCGCGGGAGTACGTGAAAATCCCCACGCGCTCAAAGCGCTGACGCTCCATAAAGGCGAGCAATTCCTCGAAATCTTCTTCCGTTTCTCCGGGAAAACCGACGATAAACGTGGTGCGAATGGCGAGGTCCGGAATGCGCTCCCGGAATTCGCTGATTAAATCCTCCGTACGGCGCTGCGTAATCCCCCGGCGCATGGCAAGCAGCAT
>JBFHCO010000051.1:0-11831 GCA_041585205.1 Candidatus Omnitrophota bacterium
AATTTAACGCCATGATGCCATAACGTGAACGGAGCGGAGCTCATACCCTTTCAAGCTGCTTTTTGGACATGGAAAGATACATCAGAACGCTGAACGAAGCGACGAGGATGACGTCAAGCAAATGCTCAAAATTATGGTAAGCCCATAAATGCATGAGCGACCAGTCACCGGGCGCCGCGGCCTGCATGTCCTGGCCTCGGACCATCCACAGAATATAAACCGGCAAGACTAATGCCAACAGGCTGAATACGAGAAAACGGCCGAACCATTTGCGGGGTACAAAGTCCAGTTTTGCGAATCCTCCGCGGCTTTCCAACAGGGCCAAGAGAAAAAAAGACAGAGGTAATGTCAGCGTCGCGTGTGTGATGATTTCTCTCATATTATGCCCCAAGGACTTGGTGTCGATAAAAAATTCCGGGCGCGGAATGAAAACCACGGAGAACACGATGACGGCAACCGTCCACTTTCCGATGAGACGTGCGCCTTCCGAACTTTTCTCGATTGTGCCGAACCGGGTGATGAGTCGCAGTAAATAACCGAGCGCCAAGGATGCCGGCATCAGGAAAAGGATTTGGAAAATATGCCCCCACCAGTGAATGCCGAATCCCATTTGCTCGTTGGTGATGCGAAACTGAAAAAAATCAACGAGCGTTTCAAAAAAACCGACTTTCAGCACGGACCCCGCAAAACTGCCGACAATAATGACCGAGGCAACCCCGATTGCCCATTGTCCCGCGCGCCGATGATTGGAGTTGATTCGCCCCGCATGCAGCGCGTAACCCGCCGTCACCGAAGCCGCCATCATGACGCTTATCAGAATTTCACGGACGAGATGGTCAAAGTAAAAAAAAGTTTCGAGGAAGGTCAATTCGTTCTGCGCATGCAAAACGAGCGGCCAAATGTTCCAGGTGCCCTGTTCGAGCGCAAGATAGACATAGGAGAATATCATGATACCGACGGGAATGATTCCCAAGAGCGAGATCACGCGGATATCCTTTCAACAGACAGCGCCGCTTAAAAGCGGCTGATTTTTTTAAACAAGTCGAGCCTTTTTTCCAAATCTTCCATACGGATTTTGCGCAAGGCCTCCAGTCCGAAATCTTCCACCGTGTGAGAAGCCAAAACGGTTCCATAGGCGATGGCGCGTTTCATATTTTCAAAGGTAACTTCACCCGCTTGAGTAAGATAGCCCATGACACCGCCCGCGAATGTGTCTCCCGCGCCCGTCGGATCAAAAACACTTTCAAGCGGATACGCGGGCAAAGCGCACAGCTGACCCTCGTAATGCAGCAAGACACCATGCTCCCCCTTTTTGATAATCACATGGTCGGGCCCCAAGTCCGTGATTTTCTGTGCGGCGCGTATCAAATTCGGCTCACCCGTCAACTGACGCGCTTCTCCGTCGTTAATCACAAGACAGTCGACGCGCGCAAGCGTTTGCAGCAGCGCCTCACGCTTATTTGAAATCCAGAAATTCATGGTGTCGCAGGCCACGAACTTGAGCCGCGGTTTCTCCAATTGATTCAGGACTTTTCCCTGAATTTCGGGGTCTACATTGGCCAGAAACAAAAAAGAGGGATGCGTTTTGAAATTCAGCACCGGGTCGAACTCCAAAAGCACATTGAGCCGCGTTTCAAGCGTATGCGCGGTATTGAGATCGGATTCATACTTCCCTGTCCAGGAGAACGTCTCGCCCTCCCGCACCTCAAGATGGTCCAGATTAATCGGCCGCTCCTCCAAGACCTTCCGGTATTCCTCCGGGAAATCCTTCCCCACTACGGCGGAAAGAGCGACCGGTGTAAAAAAACTGGCGGCATACGAAAAATAAGAAGCCGAACCTCCGAACACCCGCTCCTTTTTTCCGAACGGCGTTTCAACTTTATCAATCGCCACCGTGCCGACGACAACCAGCGGCGGGTTAGCGGCGTTGGTTTTCGGCATCTTCGATAATTTTCCGTAACTGCTTTGTGGCTTCATAAACATTCTCCGCTGCGAAAATAGCGCGTACGGCGGCAATGCGGCTTGCGCCCGCTCGCAGCACTTCGGTGACATTATCGCGGCCGATTCCACCGATCGCGATGAATGGTTTCTTGATTTTATGCGCGACAGCGCGGATCAAATCCAAACCGACGGGTGAATACCCCGGCTTCGTGGGCGTGCCGTAAACCGGTCCGACGCCGATATAATCCACGGCTTCCTCCGCGGTCGCCAAGGCCTGTTCCAAACTATGCGTTGATTTGCCCAGCAGTAAATTGCGCGCTATTTTCCGCGCCATGGCCACGGGTAAATCATTTTGCCCCAAATGCAGCCCGTCAGCGTGCGTCGACAGAGCGATATCAATCCGGTCATTGACAAAATAAAGTTTTTTGTACCGGTCGGCTAATTTGCGCACTTCCTTGCCTATGTCAAAAAAGTCAAGATCCGAAATCTTTTTGGAGCGCAGCTGTACGACATCCGCTCCGCCCCGGTACGCGTCTTCGATATCTTTTAATACAGTACGCTCCGGGGTGACCAGATCCGTGACCGCATATAACTTAATTTTCTTGATAATCTCAAGCTTGGAGAGAGTCATGACCCGCCGCGCATTTTATTGATGATTCGCGTGGTGGAGCGCCCTTTGGTGAGCGGAATGCGTTTCACCTTACCACCCCAGGATTCCACTTCGCGGGCGCCTACAATTTGAGATTTTTTCCAGTCCGCCCCCTTGACCAACACATGGGGACGTATCGAGTTAATGAGTGCAAGCGGCGTCGGGTCTCCGAATAGTATCGCGTAATCGACACAAGCCAATGCCGTCAAAACGCGGATACGGTCGTTTTGCGGATTGATGGGACGGTCGGGTGATTTGTAGGACTTGACCGAACGGTCGGTATTCACACCCACAATCAAGACATCGCCCGCGCGGCGCGCCTTTTCGAGATATTCCACATGCCCGCGATGCAGGATGTCAAATGTGCCGTTTGTGAACACAATTCTTTTTCGTGACGCGCGCAGGCGGCGAGCCAATGGACGAAGACGGGATTGGGTCAGGATTTTATTAGACAAGATCAGGAACCGAAAAAAACTTCTTCGACGATTTCAGAAATCGCATGCAGCGCGAGTGTATGAACTTCCTGAATATGCGAAGTCTCATCCGCCAGAGCAAGAAAGCAGATATCAACCATGTCCTTCAACGCACCTCCCGTACCGCCTGTGAATCCGACGGTCAGAATATCCTGAGTTTTGGCCTGCCGGATAGCCTGCAAGACATTCTCGGAACGGCCGCTGGTGGAGATCGCTATCAAAACATCTCCCTTTTGTCCCAGCCCTTCGATTTGTCGCACGAAGACTTGATTAAAATCGTAATCGTTGGAAACCGCGGTCAAAATGGAAGTGTCTGTGGTCAACGCGATCGCGGGCAGGCTTTTTCTTTCCTTTTTGAAACGCGCGATAAATTCTGCCGCGATATGCTGCGCGTCCGCGGCGCTGCCGCCGTTGCCGCATAAAAGCAGTTTGTTGCCGTTTTGGAAGGCCTTCAGCAATTCGCGCGCAATGCGTTCACAGACCTCAAGCTGGGCGGCCGTAAAACTTTTTTCAACAGCCCTCTTGTGTTTGTCGACGATTTCAGTGAGTTGGTCTTTGAGCGTGATTTCCATGGCCTATCCGAAAAAAAGAGACGCCATTTTGTAAAAGTCTTCAGGCACTGTTTTGAGTTCTCCCACGCCCTTTTCAAGCGGCACTTCTTTGATTTGTCTGCCCTGAAGACTGGCCATATAACCGAATTTACCCTGCTTCACAAGTTCCACCGCCTTGACCCCGAAGCGTGTACCAAGCACGCGGTCGAAGGCCGTCGGGGATCCACCCCGCTGAATATGGCCCAGTACCGTGACACGGGTCTCAAATCCCGTTTTCTTTTCTATCATCTCGCTGATTGTTTGCCCGATGCCGCCGAGACGCACGTGTCCGAAGGCGTCCAGCTTTTCATCCGTCGTGACGTCTTTGCCTTGCAGCTTGGCCCCTTCAGCCACCGCGACAATGCTGAAGGTCTTTCCGCGCGCATGCCGCTTTTTAATTAAATCACACACCTTATCAATATCCACCGGAACTTCCGGAATTAAAATGACGTCTGCGCCCCCCGCCAGACCCGCCTCAAGAGCAATCCAGCCGGCGTGACGCCCCATGATTTCCACCACGATGACGCGGTTATGGGATTCCGCTGTGGTATGCAGCCGGTCAATGCATTCCATGGCAATATTCAAAGCCGTGTCATATCCGAAGGTGTAATCAGTGGCATTTAAGTCATTATCAATCGTTTTCGGAACACCGACCACCTTCAAGCCGTCCTTAAAAAGCTTATTGGCCGCGCCGAGCGTATCCTCTCCCCCGACAGCTATCAGCGCCTTGAGATTGTGCTTATTGAACGTGGATTTCACTTTTTCCATGTCCCCTTGCTTTTTGTAGGGATTGGTACGGGAAGTGCCCAGAATCGTGCCGCCTTTCGGTAAAATCCCCGAAACCGACATCAAATCCAGAATAATGTAATCGTCTTCAATAATCCCCTTCCAGCCGTTGCGGAAGCCGAGCACCTGCCAGCCTTCATTGGCCGCGCAGCGCACAACCGCCCGGATCACGGGATTCAATCCCGGGCAATCGCCCCCACCTGTCAAAATTCCAATCCGCTCCATGTGCCTGATGCCTCCTGATATTATTCGCCGGTTTTAAAATTAGGCCGTTTGCGGCTGTTTAAAATCCGCTTCGTGATCTTCGATTTTTTGCACGTCGCAATTGATTTCAAGTTGCGTCTCGCTGCCAAGCAGTTTTACGAGCCGGCTGCGCGTCTGATTCTGAATTTCAATTAAGAGGTCGGGCACCGTGCCGCCCGCCCACAACACCATGCGCACGATTACTTCTACGGACTTGCCTTCAATTTTTGTTTTGATCTTCCAGTCTTTGATCAAATGAAAACGTTTAAGCACCTTTTTGACGACATCTTCAATTGCCTGCGCAGAGATGACCATCGGTCCCGCTTCGCTTTGAATAATCATGGCCTCCGTCTGCCGTCCGGTTTTCAGCAGCATCTTCGCGAAAATCAGCCCGATGCCGATAAAAAGAAGACCGATCAAACCGATCTGAACCGATTTCCAGGGGTTTTCATAAAGTTCCTGGACGCGTATCAGGGCGTCACTCAGCGATAAAATGCGCAATGCCACGATAATCAATAAACTACCAAAGGTCAAAAAAACAAATGTCGCAAAGAGTTGGGCGAAGACATTAACTACCTTCATCCCGCCTTCTCTTCTTCGGCCGGTTCTCTTTTCTGCGGCACGATATAGGTATCGATAAAATTGGTGCTGACAGCTCCTTGGCGAAATCGCGGGCGATTAAGGATTTTTTCATGGAGCGAAACCGTGGTTTTGATGGGATCAATGCGCGTTTCCTTAAGGGCGCGCAGCATGATATTGATGGCGTCCTGACGGTCTTTACCGTATGCAATGAACTTAGCGATCATGGAATCGTAATAAGGCGGGATTTGATATCCGCCGTATGCGTGCGTATCAATACGGATATGCGGACCTCCGGGGACAATCCAAGTTCCGATTTTACCCGGCGAAGGCATGAAATTGTTGTCAGGGTCTTCGGCGTTAATGCGGCATTCCAGGGCATGGCCTTTGAAAGATACCTTATCCTGGGTGAAACTTAATTTTTCACCCATGGCGATCGCAATTTGCTCCTTAACCAAATCAATCCCCGTGATCATTTCCGTGACGGGATGTTCCACCTGCAGGCGCGTGTTCATTTCCATAAAATAAAATTCCCCGTCCGAATCGAGCAAAAATTCAATCGTGCCGGCATTTTCATATTTAAATGCCTTGGCGGCTTTGACGGCGGCGTCTCCGATACGTTTTCGCAATTTCGAATCAATTCCGGGAGCGGGCGCCTCTTCAATGAGTTTTTGATGCCGCCGCTGCACCGAACAGTCACGCTCGCCCAAATGTACGATGTTGCCACGGCTATCGGCCAAGATTTGCACCTCGATATGGCGCGGTTCCTTGATGCACTTCTCAATATAGACTTCGCGGTTACCGAAAGCCGCTTCGGCTTCGGCCTGGGCCGTCAGAAAGGCCGAAATCAATTTGCCGTCATTATGCGCAACTTTAATTCCCTTGCCCCCGCCTCCCGCTGAGGCCTTGACGATGACGGGATATCCGAATTTTTTAGCGGTCCGTAACGCCTCCTCTTGATCCTTTATGATGCCCTTCGAACCCGGAATAATCGGGACTCCGGCCTTGCGCGCTTCCGTGCGCGCCACGGATTTATCGCCCGCCATGCGGATGCTTTCCGGTTTCGGACCGATAAATTTTATCTGACAGGAATCGCAGATTTCGGCAAAATGCGCGTTTTCGGATAAAAAACCCCAGCCCGGGTGAATGGCTTCGACATCCGCCACTTCGGCCGCCGAGATAATGGAAGGAATATTCAAATAACTTTCGGAAGACGGTGCCCCGCCGATACAAATCGCTTCATCGGCCATTTTGACATGCAGCGAATCGCGGTCTGCCTTTGAAAAAACCGCGACGGTTCGTATGCCGAGCTCATGGCAAGCCCGCATAACCCTGACTGCAACTTCACCGCGATTGGCAACTAAAAGTTTGGAGAACATGATTGGTCGTTGAGGATAACGTTCAGAATGGAACCGGTTCGAGCCTGATCAAACGGGTCAACCTTTCTTGACCTTGAAAAGCGGCTGGTCGAATTCAACCGGTTGCCCGTTCTTCCCGAGTACTTCTATCACCATCCCGGAGCACTCACATTTGATTTCGTTCATGAGTTTCATGGCTTCAATGATGCATAACACATCGCCTTCCTTGACACGCTGCCCCACCGCGACATACGCGGGCTGATCCGGTGCGGGAGAGGCGTAAAAAGTTCCCACCATCGGCGAACGCACGCTGACGGTGTCGGGGGCATCGGCGACCGCCTTGGTGCCAGCCGTTTCGGAATGGGAAATCGCACTCGGAACGGGAATGACCACCGGATGCGACGAGCCGGTCTCCTGCATCACGGTGCGCCCTGCCGCATCTTTGCGCAACTTGATTTTCAGCCCGTCTTTCTCGAGCTCAATTTCCGATAAATTGTGCTCCTGCATCAGCTGCAGGACTTCCTTGATTTCCTTAATATTCATATATGAATTACTTCTTCGGCTTAAGAGGCCTATTTATGACGACAAAGTCCATCTATTAAACTCGAAATGCCCCCGGCTGTCAATCTGAGAAAGCTTCGTAAGTTCTTCTGTTATTTCTTCTTCCGTGACTGAAGGGTATGCAGAAGTGCCCGCAGGCCGAGCAGATAACTTTCCTTTCCGAAACCGGCCACCTGTCCGACGCAGGCCGGTGCGGTAAGCGAATGGCGCCTGAATTCCTCACGCTGATAAATATTGGATAAATGCACTTCCACCGCCGGTAAGGCGCACGCCAGCAATGCGTCCCGTATCGCGACGCTGGTGTGTGTATAGGCCGCCGGGTTGATTAAGATACCGTTATAGGACTTGCGCGCCTTGCCGATTGTATCCACAATCTTCCCTTCATGATTCGACTGCTCAAACGAGATCTTGACCTTGTGCTTGCGCGCTTCCGCCCGCAAGGCATCGTTGATATCGCGCATGGTCACGCGCCCGTAGATCCCTGTCTCGCGTTCCCCCAGTAAATTAAGATTCGGTCCGTGCAGGACCAGTATTTTGAACATCGCTTTTCTAAGCCCTTCCTTCGGCTTCTTCGATCAGCATGACCGGAATGCCGTCCCGGATGGGAAATCTGAGACCGCATTGCGGGTTTTGGCAGACGATTTTCTCCCCGCTCTCCGCCACGGCTTTTTTACATTTGGGACACGCCAATATATCGAGCAGGCCTTTATCGATCATGCCTCCACCTTTTCAATTTCTTCGATTTCATGAATCACTTTGCTTTTTAAGCCTCCCCGGAAAGCGTAAATCAAACCGGAAATAAAACTGAAACTGTAAATCAGGATATCCAAAAGAATCGAAAGTGCAAGCGCTCTTTCGGGGGGCATGATCCGAGAAAACATGAATATCGCTCCCGCCTCGCGCACGCCCAACCCTCCCGCGGACGGCGCCATGCTGGCAATGGATATGATCGGAACAAAGAGAAAGAAAATCCATATGGCAGCATCCACATGCAAACTGAGAGCGCCTAAGTAATTCAACAGCACAAAAACCGTTTGACCCGCCAGCGACAACAGCACCGTGATAATAAAGATTCCCTTGTGATTGCGGTACCCGTACATCGCATGGTAAAAATCGGCTAGACGGTTGCGCCATTTCAGAGACGGGATTAGATGCTGTAAATGTTTAAAGGGTCGCGCGAAGCGCTTGCTGCCGAAAAATAGGCAAAAAAACACCATGATTCCGACGAAAAGATAAACCAGCTGATTGATGCGGGGGTCATTGAGTTCCCGGCTGAAAAAAGTCAGCGCCAGGACGGCAATGGTAATGAGCGCCAGAAATCCCATCATGCGGTCCTGCACCACAGAAGACATGGCCTCGACTTTCTTGCCTGAATGCTTGGAAACGTAATAGGCCTTGGCGACATCCCCTCCCACGGCTGAGGGCAAAAAAAGGTTGAAAAACATTCCGATCATGACCAAATAGTAAGCCTCCCGGTAGCTCAGCTCGATATCATGCGATTTGAGAATGAAAAGAAAACGCGCGGCCAAGATGCCCATGGCGCATACGTAACAGACGGCCGCCACGGCAAACCAGGACCAAATCACCTCCGTCGTGAGAATCTGCATGGATTCTCCGATCTTGTCACGCATCACATAGACAATCAAGCCGATGACGCCGAAACTGATGACGAAACGGATGAGAGTTCCGCGCAGACTGGATTTCATACGGTTTGTGAAAATTTGAGTTGTATTTGCGGAAGGGCTGATTCGAAGAAGTGTTTTTCCTCGGGACTGAGATGATCCGCTGATTTCTCTTTGAGGGCCACTAAGAGGTCGATGATTTCACGCGCGGCTTCGGGATTTACTTCGGTTTTACCCGTTTCCGGATTCGGCATTTCACCCAAATGCATCAAGGCCTGCATCGCCAGCGAAGTCGCGAAGTTTAAAAACGGTTTTGAAGTTTTAATTGAAGCCTGCTTCTTTGGAGATGCTTCCGGCTGAGCCGCCCCTTTTCCTCGGGTCGGAACTCCCTTATCGCGTTCCGCCTGCTCCTTCCAACTGTCGTCCACCTTTTTTTCGGTAAAACGGATATCTTTATCCACCCTGCTCGAGCCTCCGATTTTTGGTTAAAAAAAAGAGGTTCTCGGCCTAGTGGGGATTTTAGCGACCGAGAACCTCTGCAGGTGAGTAGAGACCCGTAAGTCTCTTGGTGCCAACTTTTATATCACCCTAACCGTTACGTGTCAACGGGAAAAAAATACCCCGGAGAGTCATCCCCACCATCTCTCCGGGGTGTAACCGCGCGCTAGCGGTTTCACTTCTCATCAAACTGTACTGCCAATCCTAACTGCTTCTTTCGCAAGTCTTTACGGTTGATTTTCCCCATAACATTATAGTCCTCTGGGAAGTTTTCACTGGGGAAAATGTGGATTTCGGCTTTCAGCCCTTCCACCCCGTCCATATCCTCTATTTTTTGTGCGGCATCGAGGTCCAGGTATTCGGCGAAAACACCCCCCTCGCTGATGTTGGTCGCAATGGCCCGCGTTTCAATGATCTCACCTTTTTTGGTGAAAATTCTCAACTCGAGCGGAATGGCGACGTGCATGCGCTTACTGCGCCGCTGCTCCATCTTGTAACCGGTGGTTTCCTGCAGGGGTTTATGCGAATCACCCCGCATTTCCTTATCCCGTTCCTTCTCAAGCAAAAAAGGTCCCAGATCTTCGGCCACTTCCTTTTCGGAAGCGCAAATCCGCATGTTTTTTGGCATGTACGATTCTTCCAAAAAGGGCATCATTTTGTCGGATGCGCCGTAAATCAAACTGCGCTGAGGCCGGATGCACGCCGAGAGCAGCTTTCTCAGGCCGAGCGGCTCCAAAACAGGCAAGTGTTGAAAATTTAAAATGACACGCTGCAACCGGTGACGGCGTATGCTGCGCTGGATTTTCCAGGCCGTCTCTTGAAGGGCTTCCTGCGTTGGATACCCCTCCAAATCAAAGACGCGAACGGTTCCGATTTCACGACTGCTCACTTTTAACTTCTTCATGGCTGCATCATCCTTTCTTACCCTTTATTTACGGCTCAAAATCAATAATTATGAATTCCCTGTTTTCGTCAGATGGCGGCTGATCCAGTCCCTGAGCGTCAGACGGTCCGGGTCAGCCATATCATAAAATTCAACTCCGATACCGCCTTCCGTGATATCCCCATGGATTAACTTGCCGCGCATCTCGATTTCCTGATGCCCTCCCAGATCAATGTGCAATTCCATGAGCTGCAGATCAAATGGATTGACGTTCTTTTTCATCCCGTCTTCGGATGCCGATTCAATAAATTCGGCGAATAACCCTCCTTCGCTCAAATTCGTGACAACGGCAAAAAATTCATGCGATTCGCCTTCTTTGTCGCCCGCCTTGAAATGCAAAGGCAGCACGGTTTTTAAACGGATAAACTGGCGTCTTTCAGGAAATAAATCGTCATCCAGAGTCGGGACCGCGAGCTCGCGTTCAAAAAAACGGGCAGCATCGTCCTCGCTCACGATCAGCTTCAACTTGCCCTCGCTGTCCTTAGCTTGGATTTCTCCGGCTGCCGGAGACGCGCCCGCGAGCAATACCGATTTTGCCGCTCCCTGCGCTCCGCGCAGCACCGCGTCAATGCCGGTTTCATCGATATGATGGAGGCGCTGAATATTAAATAAAACATTTCGCTTAGGCACGCTTTGCAGGGTGCGTTGAATGGCATCTCTTCCCCGCAAGGCAAATGACCCCGTCAAATCACCCATCAATTCGAAAATCCGTACATCCCCTACGCGTTTGGACTTGATTTTATTTTCCAATTTTTATCTCCTTCGGTTAAGCCGTTCGCTTGGCCTAAATAAAAGATACATGACCGATTTAAAAAAGTCCAATCAACGTCTAATATTCCATAACTTATTGATATAGAACAAGTTAAGATCTATATATAGATAATAATCCATAGCAATAACTATCAAATCGAGCTGAGCCTCTCTGGGAAAATGAACGAAATTTGGAGTTTATTTGCAGCTGACGCTAACGAAAGGAAGATCTTAAAAAGGTAGGATTAGACTCAATCGGATGGCCTTTCTCGGCCTTCGGAGGGCTTCTTTTTACGCTTTAAATGCGCCAATCTCTCCTGCAGCACCTTCTCGAATCCCATCTCGGTCGGGCGGTAATATTGAACGTCTTTGGGGACATACTCTTGATCCACGAAATGCCCCGGATACTGATGCGCATATTGATAACCCTCGCCGTGACCGAGTTTTTTCGCGTAGCGGTAACTGCGGTCGCGCAGGTGATTCGGTACCTCCTCCACTTTCTCGTTTTCCAGATCCGCGGTGGCGTTTTCAATCGCCATATAACTCGCGTTGCTTTTCGGCGCGAGCGCCATGTAGGTCACGAGTTGGGCGAGGATAATGCGCGCCTCCGGCAAGCCGACAAATTCAATGGCTTGCAATCCCGCGGAAGCCAATATCAGAGCCTGGGGATCCGCGTTGCCGATATCTTCACTGGCCAGAATCAAGATGCGCCGGATGATAAACCGCGGCTCTTCGCCCGCGTACAGCATTTTGGCGAGCCAATAGACCGCGGCATCCGGATCGGAACCCCGCATGCTCTTGATGAACGCGCTGGCAATATCGTAATGATAATCTCCGT
>JBFHCO010000052.1:0-11764 GCA_041585205.1 Candidatus Omnitrophota bacterium
AAGAAAGAGGCGCTTTGAAAACTAAAGGTGTCCGGAAAAGTGAGCATAAGCCGGGGGAGAGAATCCTGTCCCCGAATGGCTTTAGCCACGTTTCGTCCCGCTTGGAAACTGCTTTCTTGAAGATCGGAAACGAGAAAAGTATTCCAATCAAGTTGGTCTGATTCCAGGACCATCACGGAAATGCCGGGCCGCCTTTCAATTTCAGAGGATTCGGTTAATACGCCGTAGGCGCTTGCCCCGATCACGCAGCGTGCCCCAGTCATTTGTTTGACTTTCTTGAGTACATGGGGATATTTTTGAGCATGATCCACGGTCGCAAAGACCAACACGACCGAGGAACGCCCGAGCCCCGCATGATCAAGCGCCCTGCGGCAAGCGATTTCCGCCGCTTTTTCCGCCGCGTGATGCGTAGAATAAGCTGTTCCCGAGCGTATCATGACCGTGATTTTACTCTATACTTGAACCGGGATGCAACATCAGGATATTATAAAAAAATCCAATCGGATAAGGAGAGACAGGGTGTGAAGAAAAAGAAAAGCGGTTCAAAAAATAAATCAAGGCGGGGACGTAAGGACAAGGTGAATGAAGTGGGTTGCGCCATCATTGAAAACAAGGGAAAACTGCTTATTGCCCAGCGTTTACCCGGGCAGTTCCTCGGCGGTTACTGGGAGTTTCCGGGCGGTAAGCGGCATGATCAGGAATCGATGGCAGCGTGTTTAACGCGAGAAATTCGCGAAGAACTCGGCATCGAAATCCGCGTATTGAAATTTCTCTTTCAAATGTATCATGAGTATCCCGGGAAAAGAGTGTTGCTCGATTTCTATTTGTGCCGATGGGTCTCGGGAGAGCCGGCCCGGTTGGAGTGTTTAAATTTTGCATGGGTGCCGGTTTTGGACCTCAAAAAATACAACTTTGTTCCGGCGGATACCGCGGTGATTAACGAATTGACGGAGAAACGATTTTATTATTTCGGCGGGATCTGATTAATCGTATTTTTCGAAAAAGATCTGTTCTTTTTTGAAACCTATTTCTTCACTGACCTTCACAACCTCGGAAATCATGTTTTTTAAACCGCAAATATAAATGTGCTTGCCCTGAGGATCGGGGATGTGTTTTTTCAATAAAAATTGCACGTACTCTTTTTCACCCGTCCATGTTTTGGGCTTTGAGACGGTGAAAAAATTGTGTAGGTTCGGATACTTTTTCGCAAGTGCGTCAAACTCATCCTTATACAGGATTTCTGTTTCATAACGGTTTCCGAATATATTCCACATCTCAACCGCTTTTTTATCGTGACATAAATCGTAAATCATCGATCGGAAAGGGGCGATGCCTGTTCCCGTTGAGACAAACACGATGCCTTTCGGAAGGGGATCCTTCAAGCAGAAATGGCCCAAGGGACCCTGAACCTGTATGGAATCGCCCTCACTTAAAGTCCAGAGATAATTGGTCACATAGCCGCCCTCGACGCGTTTCCAAGTGATATCAATATAATCTTTGTGATAAGGGGACGAAGCAATAGAATAAGGTCGCTTGACCGCCTTATGCTCTCCTTGAGGAGGGACGACAAAGTTCACAAATTGTCCGGCCTTGAAGTTGAATTCCACGCCGGCGTCAAAAGCGAGAGTAAAATGACGGGTGTCAATACCTTGCTGGATGATTTTTTTGATTTTAGTATTATGAATAGATACGGTCATATAAGTGAAAGTAAGATCCTAAGCAGTCGATAATGATATACATGGCATCTCGTGGAATCTAACATAAATGCAGTTCCAAGACAACATGAAGAGGTAAACGGAATTCGGCATGGCTGAAAAAATCGTGCAACCCATGGTCCCTCCGAGGCAGACAAAAAGATCCTTTCCGTTTCGGCTTTCACTGCGCTACAAGCTGACTTTTCCTGTCTTGGTTTTTGTGTCTTTAATGCTGTTTTTGCTGTTCCGCACAACCTATGAATTGGTCCGTGATTTGGTGATGGAGCGCAACGAAGCGAAGCTGCTGGCTATTACCGAAGTATTTGCGGATACCTTGCGTGTTCCGATTGTGCTTGGCATTCAGCATGATCTTCAAGCCCATATCCAAGCCATGGATGACCGTGCAGACGTCTTAGAGGTCCGGGTTGAAAATCCATATCGGGAACTCATCGCAACAACGCGCGCCTTTACCCGGTTCCCGCCGGACATTCTGAAAGAAAGTTTTTTGGGAGTGCGTCAAGTCTCACCGGATACTTATGCTGTTGGTGTGATGATCACGGCTGAAGATCGGCTGCTGGGCCGTCTTCTGGTCTTATTTTCGCAAATGGGGTTTGCCGAAGATCTCAAAGAAATATTCCGGGAAAGATTGCTTGTGGCCGGTTTCATGCTGATTTTGCTGGCCCTCATCACGGCGGGTGTCACGTGGCTTGCAATCCGACCGCTTTTTCATTTGAAGGATACGGCGCAACGCATTATGGCCGGAGATTTAGACGCGCGAGCGCGCCTTTATTCTTCTGATGAAATCGAGGAGTTAGGAGAGGCTTTTAATGAAACCGTCACCCGGCTCGCAACCAGCTTGGAGCGCTTAAAATCGCGCTCCCAGGCTCTGGAAGAATCGGAAAGGAAATACCGTCTTACCGTTGAAAACGCAAGTGACGTGATTTTTGTACTCGACCATCAGGGCAATCTGATTCTTTTAAATGCGGGGTTTTCCGGTTGTTCTCGGGGGGAACTGTTGACGGAGGGGCTCGCACTTTTTCTGAGCCTGCTTTCGAATGAATCCAAGGAGAAATTTGAAGAGGCGTTGGACGATGTGGAGAAAACCAAAGAAGCGATCATGAATATTCCGATGACGTTCATCAATAGGACCAACAAGGAAGAAACGCACTATCTTGCCAACCTCACGCCCGTTTTGGATTTTCGGGGCGAGTTAAAATCCGTGCAGGGCGCCATGCGCGATGTTACGGAATTGCGTCGCATCGAGCTCATGAAAGAATCTTTGATTCGCGATGTCGCTCACGAATTGAAGACGCCGGCCGCTAAATTTCAGATGGTGATTGACTGGTTCGAAAAGGAAATTTCGAAAGATTCCGACAAGGGGAAATACGAAAAAATAATAGAAATTCTCCGCAATAACGCGGATCATCTCATGCGCACCATTTCAAGCATCATGGATCTCTCGCGCTTGGAAGCGGGGATGGACCACACGACTAAAATTCCACTTGATATTCACGAAGTAATGAACCAGGTTTACCGTGATCTTTTACCCTTGGTGGAAAAAAAGAAACTCGAATTTAGCTTAAATCTTGTTAAAGAGCCTCTCATGATGCATGGTGATCGCGATATGCTCTACCGTCTTTTTGTTAATTTGATCGAAAACGCAATCAAGTTTACTGACAGCGGCAGCATTGAACTTGAAAGCCGGAAAATCAATCATCGCATCCGCATTGCCGTTAAAGATACAGGAATCGGAATTGAACAGGAAAATTTGGAAAAGGTATTCGAACGATTTTTTCAAAAGACGGCATCCGCAAAAGGAATCGGGGTGGGTTTAACGATCTGCCGTGATATCGTGGCGTTGCATCAGGGGAAAATTTGGGCCGAAAGCGAAGGTCTGGATAAAGGAACGACATTTCAAATTGAATTTCCAATTATGTAATAATATAGAAAAGGGGGATATTTTTCATCATGGTAGATAAAATGCCGCACGTCTTGATCGTTGATGATGATATCGAGATGCAGACGCTCTATGATTTATATCTGCATGGGTCATCTTTTGAAACGAAAAAGGCGGCCAATGGTCAGGAGGCGCTGAACATTCTTGCTAAAGAGAAATTTGATTTGATCATTCTGGATATGATCATGCCGGTTCTCGACGGAGAAGGATTCTTGAGAAAAATGCATGAAGATCCGTCTATTAATAAAATTCCGGTCATCATTGCAAGCGTAAATGAAAAAATTCCGCAGGACATACAGGAATTTAAAAATATTTACACCAATTTAAAAAAGCCTTTTAATGTGGACAAATTAATAAAACTGATTCGCGCTGCCATCAAGCAGCCCTCATGAAACCCTATGAAGTTTTGGCGCACACAGCTGATGTCGGTCTTCGGTTTTACGGCAAAGATTACGAAGAACTCTTAAGACATGCTGCCCTGGGATTGTTTGAGCTCATGACAGACGTTCAAACATTACACAGAGAAAAAAGTGCCAAGCAAAGCGACTTTACTTGCTCACTCCAAGCTGAAAATGCGAGTGAGCTTTTTTTGTCCTGGTTGCGTGAACTGCTCTTTCAGTTCGCAACACGCCGGCTTGTTCCTACCCAAATTGACTTCGAATCATTGACGGAAAAGAGGTTACAGGCTCATCTTCAAGGCCCTTTATTTGATCCCAAGCGGCATGAGCAGCGTACGGAAGTCAAGGCTGTGACGTACCATGCCTATAAGTTTGAAAAGCGGCCTGATGGATATGTCGCAGAAGTCATCTTCGACATATAGTTTTACTCCCCTTGAGCTCCCTTCCGGATTTGAGTACCCTTAGTATTAGAGGCGTGTGGAGGTATGAAATATGGTTGATTCAACCGTACCTTTGGTAAAAATTGACGATTATCGTTGGGAAATACCCATGACCTATAAGAAGGGCATGCGGGTACCGGGCAGAGTGTTTGCCGATGAGAAATTATTGCCGAAAATCCGGGATGATCGCTCACTCGAACAAGTTGCCAATGTAGCCTTCCTTCCGGGTATCGTAAGGTATGCCTTAGCGATGCCGGATATCCATTGGGGTTACGGTTTTCCGGTCGGCGGCGTCGCGGCAACCGATCCCGCAGCCGGAGGGGTCATTTCACCGGGGGGAATCGGTTTTGACATCAACTGCGGTATTCGCATGGTGCGCACCCATCTCACGGAAAAAGAAATACGCCCCCGCTTACGCGATTTGATGAATCAGCTTTTTCAGCATATTCCTTGCGGCGTCGGCGAGTCCGGCGATATTCGCGTTTCCAATAAAGAAGAAAGAAAAATGGTGATCAAGGGCGCGCGTTGGGCCGTGGAGCAAGGCTTTGGTGACACGGATGATCTGGCGCATATGGAAGCGCATGGCGCCTTGGATGAAGCGAATCCGGATGCTGTTTCGGACCGCGCTTTCGAGCGCGGTCGCAATCAGCTGGGAACCTTGGGTTCCGGCAATCATTTTTTAGAACTCCAGGTTGTGGACCAAATCCACGATGCGGTTATCGCTGCGCGTATCGGATTGGAAATCGGACAAATCACAATGATGATCCATTCCGGGTCGCGCGGTTTCGGTTATCAAATTTGCGATGATTATTTGGCGGAGACCCGCGGTGCTTTGCGTAAGTACGGAATTTTTGTTCCTGATTCACAGCTTGCCTGCGCTCCGGTCAACTCACCGGAAGGCCGCAATTATCTGGGGGCCATGCGTTGCGCCGCCAACTATGCTTGGAATAACCGGCAATGCCTGTTACATTCAGCCCGTCAAGTTTTCGAACGTTTTTTCGGCCGCAGTTATCGCGATCTCGGTATGACGCTGGTCTACGATGTGTGCCACAATATCGCGAAATTTGAACGCTACAAAATAAACGGCGAAGAAAAAACCCTTTGCGTGCATCGCAAGGGCGCGACGCGCGCCTTTCCGCCCGGACACGCAGAGCTGCCCGAAGCTTACCGTGATTTAGGGCAACCCGTCATCATCCCGGGAGACATGGGACGTAATTCGTATCTTCTCATCGGTACCGAGCAGGCCGTCGAAGAGACATTCGGCACGTCCTGTCACGGCGCAGGGCGTGTGATGTCCCGTACGGCCGCGGTGCGCGATGCACGCGGACGTTCCATCGAAAGAGAGCTTGCGGAAAAAGGCATTATTGTCATCGGACGCGGGAAAAAAGGCATCGCCGAGGAGCAGCCGGCTGCGTATAAAGATGTGAATGATGTGGTTGAAGTGGTGCATCAAGCCGGGCTCGCGCGAAAAGTTGCGCGAATGCGTCCTATCGGAGTGATTAAAGGTTAATGTTGAGGCAATGGAGTTGACAAAGGCTTTTCGGTCGTGTAGTCTTCGTTTGTCAGTATGAAGGTTATCAAGGCTAGGGAAATCTTAGAGACCGCAAGGTGAAGTATTTCGCGCCTGCGGTTTTTTTTCTGCGCCGAGATGGCCTGTCTTTGAAGAAAAGGAGAATTCAGCAATGCCGAAGGGAAAAGTAAAGTGGTTTAGCAACCAGAAGGGCTACGGGTTTATTACACCCGAATCCGGCAACGACGTCTTTGTTCATTTCAGCGCCATCACAGGCGATGGTTTTAAGACGTTGGAGGAAGGCCAGGAAGTTGAATTTGAAATTCAGCAAGGCCCTAAAGGCGAGCAAGCCGTCAACGTCAAAAAAGTCTAAAGTAGTTGAAGGGGTCCGGTCTTCAAAGACCGGACCCTTTTCATTTTGAAGCGATTTATGCCTTTCTTAGCGGTTCTTACGCATTTCCCCAACGAGAATTCTTTACGCTGAAGAATTTTGCCGTTCCTACCGTAATAGGTTGATAGATTCGGAATAAGGTCTTTTCCAGAGGAGGTTTGTATGCGTGAGGCACTTTTAAATCTCGGACTTTTAGCCTTGAGGGTTCTTGCGGGGGCGGGCATCGCCTATCATGGTTACGGTAAAATCTTCACCCCAGGAAATATGGAATCCTTAACTCAGATTGTGAGCAACATGGGATTTCAGTATCCCGAATATTTTGCTTGGGGCGCAGCCCTATCCGAATTTGCGGGAGGCATTCTGCTTATTTTCGGTTTTGCGACCCGATTAGCCGCTTTTTTTATTTTGGTGACGATGGGGGTTGCCATTTTTATTCATCATGCGGCGGATCCGTTCAGCGCAAAAGAACTGTCGTGTGTGTATGCGACGATCGCGGGCGCCTTATTTTTGACCGGCGCCGGAAAAATCTCTGTTGATGGAAATCTAACCAAATCGCGAGGCTCAACGTTTTAAAGCAGGCCGAGCAAAAAAAAGGAGCATCACCATGTTCCAAGATTTGACCTTAGTTTTTGGTGCCGGATGTGTGGGAGGATTGGCCAATAGTTTGGCGGTTTGGGGAATGGGACGTTTCGGGATGACCGCCGCAATGGGCGTCAGCATAAAACCGGATTGGACGCCGGCCTGGCTATATCCGCGAATCGTCTGGGGCGGGATTTGGGGATTCTTGTTTTTGCTTCCATTCATGGAAAATTCGGTTTTTTTGAGAGGAATCATTTATAGTCTCGGCCCTACGCTCGTCGTGTCAATTATTGTATTTCCTTTGCAAGCCAAAAAGGGGATGTGGGGATTGCAGCTTGGAAAATTGACTCCTGTCTTTGCCCTTATCGTCAATGCTATATGGGGAATCGTCACAGCGGGGTGGCTACGTGTCAGCGGAGGTTGAATAAGTTTCGCATCCGCTCACACCGTCAATTTCAGAGGCAGATCATTTAAATTGAATTCAACGCAAATGTTCCGGCCATGACGTCCGTTTTTCAAACATTTGGCCTCAGCCACGTATCAGTATTAATTCTGATTTCAGCCATTGCCGCAGCGCTTATCTTCAATATCCGGCGTCTGCGTCAACTTGCAAACGATTTGCCGTTTCGTTACGTCTTCGCAATAGCGCTCTTAGCCAATGAACTCGCGTGGTGGTTTTTCATAGTCAGCAAGGGTTACAGGGATCTGCCGCTGGATCTTTGCAGTCTGGCTCTGATATGCATGGTATGGGCATTTTTCAAAGAAAATCAGAGGGTAGGGGAGCTGGCTTTTTTCTGGGGGCTTGCCGGCAGTTCACAAGCTGTCTTAACGCCCGATCTTTCCGAGGGGTTTCCGAGTTATTCTTGGTTGAAATTTTTTCTCAGCCACGGCGGGGTGGTTTTGGGAGCCGTCTATATCACCGTGCGAAGAAGATATGTTTTTACAATTCATTCGGTGTGGCGCGCATGGTTGACGGGACTTGCTTATATCGCGGTCGTGGGAACAATCAATTGGCTGTTCGGTTTTAATTTTGGTTACCTTGCGGCCAAGCCCACGCAGCCAAGCGCGCTTGATTATTTCGGTCCTTGGCCTTTTTATATTATTGTCATGACCCTAGTTGCCCTGGTGCTTTTCTTCCTATGTTTTGCCTTCAGCCGTTGGTTGGATCACCTTACCGAGTCATAAGACTCCCACTAAAAATAATTCTTAACATAATATAATAAAAGAAGTTATGATTAATAAAAATACTTGATTTTTTTACCATAAAAGATTAAAATAATTTAACCTTATGATAGAGTCCTGGCTATAAGGCGGGAGATGACTGCATGGCTGGGATTAATAAAGGGTTCAAACCTAAGCGAGCACCACTGGCGTATATGAAATGGGTGCTCGTTCTGCTTTTGGCGGCTTGCCTTGCTTTTACCTGGTTTACCGTGCGGAGTTTGTATTTCCCGACTCAACCGCATGATCGCGATGCATCAACCATGGATCATCAAATTGAAGACATCCAACGGACAGATTCTCAATCCGCGTCTTCGATGTATTCCCGCGTCGTAGCCTCACAAACACCGGATCCATCATTTCTGAAACCTTATCAGAATTTCCGCCCCTTCGACGGAAGGGCCTCAACCGACTTTTCGTACGACCCGCCTAACAAAATGACCGGATAGCGAATCTTCCTCTGAGGCAGACGTCCTATTGTTTCTTTCTCCGCGTATGCTAATATTATTAGTAAGAAATGGCATCAGGTCAGCCATTGCAGAAAAGGAGAAGTAACGTGAGTAAGCAAAGAGTATTTCATTCACTACATTTTATCATGACGGCTGGAATCTTGGTTTTGGCGGTTTCCTTCCCGGTTTTCCCGAATATTGCCGTAGCGCAAGAGGAAGCGCCGGTGATTGAAGATGAGATTTATGAGGAAGCCGATTATGCTTACGGAACCGTGTCATCCATTTCACCGACCAGTTTGGTTCTTTCGGAGTATGATATAGACAGCGATCAGTTTTTAGAAGTTTCTTATCAGATCGCGCCGGATGTGGAGCTTTTTAACATCGAATCCATCGCGGACATTAAAAACGGCGATGAGGTGGATGTAGATTTCATCACAGAGAACGATCAAAAAGTGGTGGTCGGTTTGAGCCTCTACGAAGAAACCGGAACAGAAGAGGAAGTTTAACCGATTTTCTAAAGAGGACATGGTAAAACCTTTTTTGCGTCGAAGGGGGGAATAATCCCTGGAGCGCAAAAAAGGTTTTTTATTTCGGTTTTTTGACCAGCGGAAACACGCTCCACTCACGGTTGGGCCCGAACATCGGCAAAATACCCACGACACTCAAGCAGAGTTTGGTGCTTGAAATGGGCTGAATGGCCGGTCTTACTTCCGTGAAGTGTCTGGATAAGATGAAATGCGCCGCGAAACGGAGCATCGCGGAAATGACGAATAGTGTGAAGAAGGAATTCCCGAACAAGGTGGGAAGGATTTCCACCAAATAACCGCCCAGCATGGAACCGCTAAAAAGGGCGACGCCGTTAATCAAATTAAAGTAGCCCAGACAGCGCACGCGTTTTGCGGGGGTTACGGCGTCAAAGATGAAGTTGGTGGCGCAAAGGTTGAATCCCGCCCATATGAAACCTGATGCAAAATTGATTGCCATCAAATAAAAGCTATTGCCTGAAAAAAGCCACAGGAGAGGGATTGCGGGAATTAAGAAGCTTGTCACATTCAAAACCTTCGCATTTCCAACATGATCGGCATGCCGTCCCCACAAAGGGAATGCGATTAAACTTCCGATGACGCTCACAAAGTGCACGGCAGTATACTCCCAATAATTCAGGTTCAGATGTCCGATCATAAAAACACTGAAATAAGGGCTGGCGAGCTGCGTGGCGAATGTGACGCTGGCGACGAACAGAACAAATTTGACGAAGTTGCTTTCGCGGAAACGAATCAAGAATTGGAAGAAGGTGAAGTCACCGTGCCGGTCGAAATGGTAGGGCCGATCTACCATGTGCGACATCAGCCAAGCGGAGGCAAAGCGCGCGATGCTGGCCGTCAAGAAAACCAGAAAAAATCCCAGTGCGGGCCAACGATTTTCAGTCTGTGAAAGAAAAATACCGGCAATCCCCAATCCCAGCAATCCTGCGACGCCCGTGATTTGAGATCTCCACCCCAGATAATGACCGCGCTGTTGCGTCGGAACAGTGTCGGAAATCAAGCTGCCCCAAGCCGTCCCGATAAAGCTTCCGAGGACGCGCAGCAGAATCACGGAAATGATTACGATGGCAAGCCGGCCGGGGATATCAAACCAAGGCAGCAAGGCCAGCGGGATCAGCGAAGCGGCTTGAATGGCGGAACCATGCGTTAAGAAACGCAGGCGGCTGCGAAAGACGCGAATCAAATCCACGGCGAACAACTGTGAGACGGAGGCGAGAAGATGGGGGATGGCGACCAGTAAGCCGATTTCTCGCGGCAGCGCCTTCATAAAGAGAGCAAGCGGAATGAGATAATAGTCCGTGATATTCAGCATCACGGAAGCGCAAACGCCCTCTTTGACGGAAGCGTCCAGGCTCTTTTGAATCACCGGGGATAAAGGAGTCTTTTCATCTGTCATGGCGCAAACCCGCTTTGAATTCTTTCCATTTTAGCATGCCTTATTCCTCTGAGCGCACCTAAACTCAGCCTTAAAATACATTTTATACTTGTGTATTCACCGATTATTTTCTATGTTAATCTTTATTCAGTAGATGCGAACAAACCAAGAACCTTGCGCATGGTAACCCATTCAGGCGGGGACAAGGAATGGATTTTCTAAAAGCTTTGAAGGAAATAGGGTTTACGGATATGGTCGATATTTTGATTATCGGCTTTTTGATTTATACGGTGCTTGTTTGGTTTCAACGTACGCGCGCTGCCTTTATACTGACCGGAATTGTGATTGCCGCCATCGTGTATTTACTGGCACGCCAGTTTGATCTTTTTCTTACCGCCTCCGTTTTTCAGTCATTTTTTACGGTGATATTGATCGCCGTAATCGTCATTTTCAGAGAGGAGCTCCGGACATTCTTTGAGCAAGTCGCGGTGAGGAGTTTCAATCGCCGTTTCCGTATCCGCCGGGAGGCGGTTCGATTATTGCACGATGAAGTTCAAACTCTCGTTAAAACAGTGGCCGACCTCGCGAATGATAAGATCGGAGCGCTCATTGTCATTCGCGGCAAGGACATGATCGCAGGTCATTTGGACGGGGGCATCGAACTGAACGGTAAATTGAGCGAACCGCTGTTAAAAAGCATTTTTGACCCCCATTCAATCGGCCATGACGGAGCTCTCATCATAGAACGCAATCAAATCTCAGAATTCGGAGCCCATCTGCCTCTCTCAAAAAATTTAAAAGGGATGGAACATACCGGTACACGGCATGCCGCTGCGCTTGGCTTGGCTGAACTGACGGATGCGGTGTGTTTGGTTGTTTCTGAAGAACGAGGAACGATTTCGATCGCAAGACAAGGTAAAATCCGTCATGTGCGGGATACAACGGACTTAACGAATGCGTTGGAAGAATTCTACGACGAAATTCATCCCCGGCAGGGGCGCAGGGTCTGGAGGGATATCTACCGTAAGAATTTCCGTGAAAAAATCATTGCCTTAGGATTGGCGATGCTGCTCTGGTTTGTCATTGTGTATGGGAATGAAGGTGTTTATAAAACATACCGCATCTCGGTCAATTATCCGCCCCTTCCACCGGATGTCATTATGCAAGAAATAAACCCGGAAACCGTGACGACCACCTTTTCGGGC
>JBFHCO010000053.1:0-11611 GCA_041585205.1 Candidatus Omnitrophota bacterium
GGATGCGCTGACCGCCAAACAAAGAGCGTGGGAAGGACAGAAGGAGGATTATGACGACGGCGTCGGTAAGCACCTCGATATTGTCCATCAACTCCAAGTGGCTTATGAAGCGGTCGGGCGCAGCGAATTGAAGACGTCGACCACCATGCCCAAAGCTTCCCAGGCGTTGGAAACCAGCGATAAATCACGCGAACAAATTGATGAAGCGCTGGAACGGCTTGATGTCAGCCGCGAAGCGGAGGTGCGAGATCAAGAAGCCGGCATTTCGAACTACCGTGAATTCCTCGTGCAGCATGGCGGACTGGATGAAAACGGCAATATTAATCAGCAAGGTAAGAAGCTTCTCGCATTTCTTTTGGACATGTCGAAAAAATTGCGCGATCCCAAACGGGGCAGTGAGTTAAAGAAACTCCTTGAAGGATTGACGGGCGTGAGGACGGATGAAACGAACGCGGATCAGCTTGCCGCTTTATTCGCCGGAGCGTTGATCAGCCAGGGATTCCTCACGGCGGCTGAAATGGATAGCTCTGCTTTTAATCTGATCATGGCGATGGCTAATTTCAATGGCTTGCATCGCGATCTCTGCTTGGATGCAAGCGAGGGGGGATGCTTGACCGTGGGGGATTTCAGGCTGGCTTTGGTCGCCAGGACGCTGGAACCCGTAACGCAGATGAAAAACGACGCGTTTTTAGTGACGCTTGCCAAGCTGGCCATTCGGAAATCCAAGAGCCATCATCTTGAGAAAATTTACATGGGCAAGATCACGGCATACGACCGGCATGTCCGGGACCATAAAGATCAGCAGGCGTTTTTGGAAGAATACCGCGATCTTGAACATAAAGGCGTCGGTCGCTACCGCCGCAGCTGGGAAATGTTCAAATTCTCCATGCGAAACGGCACCAAAAATATCTATCGTAAAGTCGCGGACAGCACTTGGGGCCGCGCGTCCTTGCCCGGTTTGGCAGGCGGTGCATTGATGCTATTCGGATTAGGAGCCCCTCTTTTGGCGCTTATTGCGGCCGCGGCATTAACCATGATGGGATACGCCGGCATGAATTTATTCGCTTTTGGCAAAGCACAGTATAACGTTCAGGACGTTATGCGATTCACAAAAGAAATGGTAATTGACCAGGCTAACAATCGCTTAGGCCGTGCGCGCGATCAAGTAAAGCTGATGAAACATCTACGCACAATCGGCGAGGCGGATGACCGTGATGTGTTGATGTCCGAATTCGAGCTTCAAGTTGCGCTCAGTCATCACCGGTTGATCCTGTCAGATCCGAGCATTTTAGAGGAAGTGGTTTGGCAGCAAATGATCGGGCATTTCCATCTGTCGCAGATGATAAGTTGGGAATATCGCGATGCCTACGAGGATCCGACCCAAATCCGCGAATTTATCAAGCAAAACCGTCGCATTCGCCGGCAGTCCCTTGAAGATATCGCGAAAATCGCGGAGAGGAAACGCTCGCTCTGGGATGAGCATATCGGCAAAGAGCGGAAATTGATGACAGAAGCCGAGCTCGATGAGCTGGCAGACCTTAGGGCGTTGCGATTAACAGCGGATGAAACCACGTGGTCGGATAATCAGCAGAACCGGTTGACTGAACTTGAAGCGCGGGCCAGCACCGATGTTTTGGCGGATCTCCGCAATGAGCTCGAGCAGAAATACGCGCAAGAGGAAGAATACCGGGATGATTCTGTTAAGCTTAAGGCGAAAGTGGATGCGGAGCTTCGCAGAATGCGTCCTATTCTCGAACAAACGCAAAACGCATATGGGCGTTATGAATTATCCATGGCGGCAACGCTCGGTCAAGGTGTGTGGTCCAGAATATGGAACACGCTGATTTCAACAGGCATCGTTGTGCTGGGTGCAGCGATTTTAGGAGGGGCGGTCATTCCCGTTTTGTCGGTAATAGGTATCCCGGTTACTCTCGGCGCGTTCCCGATACTGAGTCTTGCGTCCGCGGGATTGGGCTTGATGTTGAGGAGACTCCGAACAGAGGCGCAGGAAGAAGCAAAAACAGGCGAGCGGGGACGATTCACGCGGTGGAGCCGTGCAATCGGCAGGACAATCTCTCTTTCAAGTATGGTCCAAAGGGATATGCTGGAAACGATTCAGAACCCGGCCATTCAACGTCAAGTTCATAACTGGACCGCCTTAACGCTTGCGTATGTGGCTTTACAGAACACGCCATGGCGCCAGCGTGGCGATGCGATCCGCGCTGCGGATGATCTATTGAGCTGGATTAAGAAAAATGACTTGGTCAAGGAAGCGGATAAAAATTCTGAAGATGCAAAAAACAAATTAAGCGCGATCGCCGACAGTTTAGGCCTGCCGGTGACAGAGCTCATGCGTGCCCGTGAATTGATGTTGGGCTTGGAGCGTTATCAGAATAAAAGGAATGAGCTTGAGTTCAGGCAGAAAAAGGCGCGTGATTTGGGCCAGGCTATACCCCAAGAGCCGGATTGGATGAGAGAGTTCAGAGAAAATTACACTCGATTTGAAAAGATGCTGGCCGGGAATCAAAAAGCAAGAGAGTTAGTGCGAGCCGCATTACCTTTTGAAGGGGAAAACCAACCTGATTTGACTTGGCGCGTCGCTCAATTAGTTGGCGAGTTTTCAGAAGCGGAGCAGGCCCGGAAAAACATGGACAGCGGAATCCGTCAAGAAATGCAGCGTCGCTTAGACAGTGTTCAGGCCGGCCTGTCGGTTCTTCTCACCTCCATTGAACGCCAGCATCAAGACCGCCGGTATGGGCAGGATTATATGCGGGCCGACATTCAATTTTTCCGCAGAGATCGCAACCGGGCTGAAACATTGGTCCGTGAAAATCCGTTGGATCCGGAAGACCTCCAAGAAAAGGAAGGGCAACTTACAGCGATTGATGAAGCAATCGCCCAAAAACTGAAATCCACGGACGCGGCCATTCGCAGGGAGGGGCTGCAAGCGGTTGCTGATCTGTTAAATGGCAGTCATATGATGAACGTGAAGGGCGAACCGCTTGTTGCAGGCAATTTGATCACACCTGAAGACCTGGAAGGTTTTCAGGTGGTGATCGAGCGGCCGTCTGAGAATTTGGAGGTTGCGATTCCCGGAATGGCCAGACGCAAGCAGGATTCGACGTTTGTAGATTTTGCAATCAGTCTTGCGGTGCAAGATGGAAAAAGCTGGGAGGCATTGAATGCCCGCGATCGGGAAATCTACTATCGCAGGGCCTACATGAAGCAGGAAAGTATTCCGGATCATCGCACGCTGTCCTTTGTGTTGCCGTACCGTGTTGAAAAGATTCTGAGAAGTAAGGGATTCAGCATTGTTGATCCGACAATGGGTTGGCACGGGAGTAACACGCAAGCTCCCGGGACATTCGTGAACCGCCGTCAAAAAGGCCGTCTTGCCGCTGATGAAATCAGTGAAAATGAGCTGACTCCCTTGGAGCGCGCCTTCAATAACTTGCCCGTTATCATGCTGTCAGAGCAATATTATCAACCGTCATGGCTGCATGAATCGATTCACTTTAACGATCCGACCGTGGGGCATCGTGATGCCGATCAAAATCTCTTGGAAGAACTGTTGACTTACGGCACCCAGCGCCTGACCCGAACCTATGATCCGGATAAAGCGCATCTCTATGACCGCGATTCGATCATCGAGAAATTGAACATGTATACGGACCCCACGAATCCGGCCGCTTATGTTCAAGGGTGGACCGCTAAAGATGCTCGTCAAATGCGTGACCGCGTCACCAAAGCGCTGCATGCGTTATTCCGCTTGGAGGATTTACTTAAGGACGCCGTGGGGACAGACGCTGAACTGCGGTCATTATTAAAGCAATACGGGCTCACGGCAACCGGCTTGGTGAATCGTATACGCCGGAATGCCCGCGACTTGGATGACTTGATCGCTTTTCATCAATTCCGGACTCCGGAAGAACTCCTTGAGGTGGTGAAATCAGGGTTGAGGCAGGAAGCGATCACAAGAGATTTATCTGATGAGGCAGCGATGAAGAAAGCCGTATCTGTGCAATCTAAGGATGGGTCAGCCGCGGCCGCAGACATGATCCTGGGTGATTTAATGAATCGCATGAATGAGCTTGAAGATCTGTCAAGAATTGCGCGTTTAAGGATCAGCAATTATGAACCGATGGAAAGGACCCGGGAGCGCTTGCAGCAGAGAGAAGCTGAGCTCATTCGGCGCATTCAGCAAATCATAAGTCAATTGCCGCAAGAGGTTGTCAATATACTCGCTTTGAGTGATCGGGTTATTCGAACTGAATTAGAGCTTGAGGATTGCGATTTCAGCGGTTGCATGCGCGAAAAGCTGGCGCATGCGGTCAGGAACATCCAAGACCGGGCGGAGCGCATCGCGAACTTAAACGCCAACTTCAATCAGCGGGTCGCTGAAGGAAAACATGAAGAAGCAATCAAAAATCTGGAACGCGATTTGAGAGATGCGCTTCAAGAGGCTCGCGATGTTGATGAGAAAGAGGCAAGGAAAAAGGCATGGAGAGTCGCGCAAGGAATTATGCAAGGGACTGAGTCTCAACCCGGCATTCAAAGAGCCTGGTTGGAAGCGGTCCGGAAGATCGCATTGGAGGTGCTTGATAAAGAAGGAGAAGATGCGGCCTATAAAAAACTTAACGAACACATCACGCGATTCTTCGGCCTATTCGCCCGCGACCGACGTGATGCATTCATGATGCAGATCAGCCCTTCGCGGCTTGCGCTCTATGATTTCGGATTCGATTTGACGAATCAATTTTTCCGGGAATTGATATACGGCGCTGAAGGCGAAACCGTGAGCGAGGATCAAAAAATAAAGCGATTGAATTTAGCGGACCGCTATAGAAAGGCGGTGGAGTCTAAGGTGCGCGAAAAGAAACAGCCGAGCGGATTTGAGGATGAGGTTTTTGCGCGTTACCTGCAGGCCCTTTTCTGGTACGGACAAAAGGATCCCGTGGTTTGGTCCTTTATTCAAAATAATTTAAGCGAAGAAGCGATGAGCTTCCGCGACGTGATCGCCGACCCCAAGCGCATTCACAGGGAGGGCGGGCACTATTTGGCTGATTTGACGGATGAGAAACTGAATTTTACGGATATCCTGGAACACGCCAATAAGATGGTGGAATTGGAGTTTGAACACTTGATTCAATACTATCAGGATGGCTCGCGCAGGATTTCGACGGGCGCGCGCGGGACAGGCGCCGAAACCGTGGGCGAGGGATTATTCCATTATATCTTCCACGATCATCCCGGAAAAACGTCGATCATCCCGTCTTTGACGGATCCGAATCATGACGGCGTCATTCAAGTTACAGGTATTACGCAGGAAGGAAAAATCATGCGGGTCATGGGAGACGGCGCCGCTTATATTTCAACCCCGGCCGGTATCACAAAGTATTATTATGAAGACTCAATCGATGCGAGCCGGTTCGATTTGGCCAACGGCAAATCCGCGATTTGGCGGGGGGCTGATATTCAGGTGGGCGATAAAACATATCGAGCGGGAGATAATGTCACATATTCCGAGATATATAAAATCGGTGAAGTCGCCGCTCAAACAGGCATCTCGTTTACTTTCGATTATGTCGATCAGCGTGATCCTCGCGTGAAGGTGCGCGTTGAATTCAATACATGGCAAAGGCTCGCAGATATGGAAGCGGCGGAGCGAAAGTCCTTCATCCCGTTTGCAAATGAGACGCTTTCTGAAACAGAGCAGGCGACTCTACGTCAAGCAACCCAAGCGATGCGCTCCGAAGTGCGTTTGGCGCCCGATCCTTACGCTCAAAATTATGAACTGAGACGTATCCAAAACGAACTTCAATTAATGGGGCTTCCGAGCGAGCTCATGGATTGGTTCGCCAAGGTGATTTACAACTTGAAGGATGCCTCACAAGCTCCGGCTCAGGTTGTCTTTACAAGCGCCGCTGAGCTCGGGTCGCTGCTAGCTGAATTGGATGGAAAATTGTCGGATGAAACCGTTGCCTTATTGAAATCCCTGCCGGCGGAGGTGGCGGCCATGAATCTCATGGAAGTGGACCCGACGGACAAGACTTCGCCTTATTATGGTATTTTAAACGATCATCACACGGCCTTGCTTGACGTTAGAACCGAGCCGACCATCGTCATCACTCAGAAGCTTGTGACTAAGCAGTTGAACGGCATATTGCAGACAAGGCCGTTCCGCCGCGGGGATGCGCGTGAAGCCTTAAAAGTCGTGCGGGATGTATTGAGTATCCTGATTCATGAGTTGGATCATAAGAACAAAATTAAATTGATCGAAGGGCGCCTGCCGATTGAAATCAGCGCCTATGAGAAGAATGTGGAAGTCTGGGAAGCGCTGGAGCTCGCAAAGTTCCCGGATGAGCCGGTGCTTTATAACGTTCAGGCTGATTTCATCCGCGCCTTGTTATCTATTATCCGTGCAAGACCCGATGAAATCCGGCCGGATGTGCAGGAACTTGCGATTGAAATCATCATTGGCGCCACAGATCCCGCCTTGGCGGTCGAAGACATGCTGGCCAAGCTGCAGGCGCGTGTCATTACGACCGACGTCAATTTCCAGGACAGCCCGGGTATTATTTACGTACCGACGCTTGAAGGCTTGATGCGCGAAGTCAAGAATGCGCCCAATGCCGAACATACGATTGTCTTATTGCCTGAAGGCTACGCCGAGTCGATGACGGATGCCATGATTCAGCAAACCGGCATGACGGTCAATCGCTGGCTGCGTGAGGAAATGAAAGTCGGTGTGATGAATTATCCGGATACCATGCCGCCTGATATCTTAACGCGCGGATGGACCGGTGATGATTACAATGATTTTGTCGGTCAATTCAGCTGGGTCGCGGCGTATCTCGGCGTTAAGGAATTCAATGAATTCATGTGGCGCGAATTCAATGTGCGCCGGACAGACGGCATCTTCAATATTTCAAGTTATCTGCATGACCGCATTCTGGTTCTCGTGAGCGAAATGGTGGGCCGGCGCGCCGCGCAGATCGCGGCCTAATCCGCCTGTTCGGCTTCAAACTGATCCATCTGTGTCTTAGCCCGCTCAAATCGGCGCTTCTGATCCAAATAAGCTTGCTCCCACGACGCTTTCTGCAATTCCGTTCTGCGCTCAATCTCCGCCAGCTGCCGCTTGAGCGGGAGCATCATAGCCTCTTCGAGAGGGGCGGGAGGCCGCGGTGTTCCTTCAAAGACATCCGCAACCTGCGTGCGGTATTTTTCCTGCTGCAGCACTTGATGCATTCTAAACTGGCCGAAGAATTCCAAATGGTGTTTTTCGAGAAAGGTTTCGTAGTTCGTGAAAAGGTAAAACGCCAGGAATGCAATCGAGGCCCATTTTAAGCCGGCTCGATCCTTATTTATTAGCATCTCTTGAATGCGGACGGCCGCGAAAGCGCTGAAAAATATGAGCGGGATCTGTACGGGCAGGCGGTAAGAAATGGTTACGTACATTAAAAGCAGCGTGGCGGCATAGGAAATTAAAAAAAAGAGCAAAAGAAGAGTTTTGACAGATTTATTCTGAAACCAGAACAGCAAACCCAGCAGACCGAGCGGCGAAATCAAGGCGAATGAGAATAGCGGCAGCGACAGAAACCAAGATTGCGTTCTTGCGAAAGGATAATTATCGTCATGCGGGAGTTCATAGGCGTTAAAGATAAGGAAAAATTTCTTAAATTCCAGTTTCAGCCACGCTGCCGGCTGTTCCAGGATGTAATTGAACGCTCTTTGGGTCCAGAAGCGGTCCGCTTCTTTATAAGACAGCGTACGGCCCGTTTGCTGCTCCGCAAAAACCTTCGCATCGATACTGTGACCTTCGGGGTTATCGCGCATGAAGTCCAACTTAGGGTATCGTCCCCGCGCCTTCGGATTGTTGCCCAGAAATAAATGCAGTCCTGTTTCGGAGCGGGGGGCTTGATATTGGGGCACGGCCTTTTGAAACCAGACATTCCACAGGGCCGCCGTCGAGGCGAATCCCGCGCAGAAAATAATCACAAACGCCAAACTCCTCCATCTCTTTTCAGGAAAGTGAACAAGCAGAATCCAAAGGCAAACGAAAGGCAGCGCCACGAGCAAATTCATGCGCATGAGCGCCGCGGACGCAAACGCAATCGATGTGAGCATCCAGATCCACCACGAGGGCTTGCGCACCGACAGTGCCCAACCGTAAAAGGACGCGATGATAAGAAAGTTCATCAAGGCGGCTTTGCGGATTTCGGCGTCATAAAAGATAAATACGCCATACAGGGCGCCGATCACCCCGGCCCAAACGCCCGCTTTTTTGCCCCACCATTCCTTGGCCGTATGATAAAGGAGCAGGCAGCTCACGCTTCCCAATACAACCTGCGCCAGCTTAGGAATCACGGGCGAGTGGCCGAAAATACTGTAAAGCGAGCTTAAAAAACCGAGATAAACGGGCGAGAGCGTCACGGTAAGGGGTTGTCCGGCCAGCAAGCCGGATGCGAGGTTCCGGGCGGCTTGATCAAAATAGACGCCGTCTCCGACAATCAGCCGGAAATAATCGGATCCGGCGATCGCCAAAAGATGCAGGCAACGGGCGGTAAGCGCCAGCAAGAAAATCCACAGGCCGGTATTCCGGTCAAAACGTTTAAGGATCAGCATGAAAAATCAGTCGATTGGCTCCGTGAGCGCGATTTCTGTCATTATTCCGGTTATTAATGAAACGGACTCTCTTAAGAAAACTATAGAGACGATTATTCGGCTCTCGGACCGCCAGATCAAGGAATATCTTTTGGTGATTCATCCGAAAAAAACGGAGCCGGAAAGTCTTGCGGTTTGCCGATCCTTCCAAGGCCGCCTCGGAGACCGTCTTAAAATTCTCACGCAAAACTTACCGGGCCTCGGGGGTGCCATGCGTGATGCGCTTCAAATGGCGCAAGGCAGTCACGCCATCCTGATGTTCAGCGACGGGGAGTCAGACCCCGAATTAGTACCCAAGTTAATCGAAGAGGCGAAAACAGACCCGGATGCCATCATCAATGTATCCCGCTGGCTGCCCGGAGGACGATTCGAAGGGTACCCGCTGTGGAAATACGTTCTGAATTATCTCTATCAAGTCACTTATTCGGCTCTTTATGGAACGACGATGAAAGATCTGACATTCGGATACCGACTCGTGCCGGTCAGGCTGATGAATCAAATCCTATGGCAAGAAACGCTGGCTACTTTTTATTTGGAAAGCCTGTTTAAGCCGCTGAGGATGGGGGCGCGCATCCACGAAGTCCCGGGCATATGGCGCGCAAGGGCGCAAGGACGGTCTCAGAAAAAATTAACGGAATATCTGAGATATTATTGGATTCCTTTTAAGTTCCGGCTTTACCCTCCGGCCGCCTGAGATGTCTCATGAGCTTGCTGCAGATTGCGGATTTGAGATTGGCGGATGCGTTCAAGCCGCTCACGCAAGGATTCCGCGGGAGGGGGCTCTAAAGGCGTCGCGGCCGGGGGCGGAGATTGCATCCGGCCGGAACCGGGTACGAGCGGTGCCGGGACCGGGCCTTCAGCGGTTAACATAAACGGAGCCTTTTTTTGCTGCATGAGTTCGCGGGCGCGCTGCATGCGCAGTTCCGTTGTATGGTCATAGTCGACGACCGGCATAAAGGTATTGGCATTTCCGATGATGAACAGGATGAGAAAGACAAGACCCGATTTTTTTAATTCACCCCACTGTTTTTCCCGCCAAAGGTCCGGAAGCCTTGAAAGGGTCAATCCCGCAAAAAGAATCAACGGTAAATGCAGGGGATAGCGGTAGGCCATGGTGACAAAGGTCAACAGTAAACTGACCATATAGGCCGCCAAATAGTAGATCAAAAGCCGCACTGCCGGATCGCGGTTATTTCTTTCCAAAAAGATACCCATAAATCCTAACGGCGCGATCAATCCGAATGACAAAAAGGGAAGCGCGAGCACCCACGACAATTTGCGGGTGTAGTCATAATTCTCATCATTCGGGACTTCGTAATCATTCAGCATCAAAAAAAGTTTTTTGGCCTCCAGCCACAGCCATTTCAGAGGCTCGGCAAAAATGAACGCAATACCTTTTTGAAGCCAGTACCGGTCCGCTTCAGCGTAGGACATCGGGCGGCGCGTTTCTGCTTGAGCGACTTTCTTGGCGTCCACCGTATGCCCGATGGCGGAGGGTTGAATGCCCGGAATGCGCGTGTACGTGCCGTGAGCCATTTCATTGGTGCCGATATAAAAGTGAATGCCGGATTCGCTGAAGGCGGCTTCCTGATTGGGGTTGATCATGCGGTACCAGGTCATCCAGCTTTTATGAGTGACGATCATGGCTCCCGCAAAGATCAGGATGTAGATGAGCGATTTCATCAAATGTTTCTTAGAAAAGGTCGTGAAAATCCACACGGGGATCACGACCGCCACTATTGCCAAATTCTTGCGCGCGAAAGCCGCGGTGGATAAAAGGGCTCCCGCCAGCAGCCATTGCCAAAGCCGGGGATGCCGGGCGTTGCGGATGAGTAGCAACATGCATAGCGCCATTAAAAAATTTCCCATGGAGGGTTTCAGCAACTCAGCGCTGTAAAAGATATAGGCCCCGTAAAAAACCGCGATGATTCCGGCGATCAAGCCTGCGCGGTGATTCCAGACGGTGCGGGCGGTCCAATAAATGAAGACGCATACGGCGCTTTCCATCAGGACATTGCCCAGGCGCGAAAGGATCGTGTGATGGCCGAACAATTTGTAAATCGCGGCCAGATAGGTCATGAAAACCGGGCTGTAGACGACCTCATGACGGTATTCCGCCATTTTGCCCGTGGCGATTTTATAAGCGAAGACATCGTAATAGAGGGCATCGCCCATAAAGTAGGGCAGCAATTCAAAGGTATGCTGCAGGGCGGCGAGATGCAGCAGGCGAATCACGAGCGCGGCTAAAAATAGAAGCCAGGGCGCGGCTTTCACCCAATCCACCGACGGCGTGTTTAATGTCATTTTATTCATGGGTTATTTTTTGATGACGGCTTCAATCTCATATTCCGGGCGGGAAACCGACGGATCCCCGGATTTGTTCATTAATAATCGGATTAAGGTGATAAAACTTTCGCGGTAGCGTCCGAACCCTTTGAATTTCGTGCGGCCGAAACGCCGCGGATGATGCGTGACCGGCGATTCCGTCACGCGAAATCCCGCTTGAGCCGCAAGCCATGGGAAGAACCGGTGCTCTCCGGCCGCTAAGCGGATTTTGGCGGCCACCTCTTTTTTAAAAACACTCAAACCGCAAACGAGATCATGCACCGGAGAGCGCAGCAGCAGGCGGCAGAAAAGATTGCCGCATGCGGATACGAAGGATCTCCAAAAGCCGTCCCGGCGCCGCTTGCGCCACCCGACAACCATATCATAACCCTCGCGCAGTTTGCCGAGCAACAAGGGAATATCGGCCGGATCATTCTGCAAATCACCGTCCATGAGGATCAAAATTTGTCCTTGAGCCTGATCCATACCGGCCCGCAGGGCCGCCGATTTTCCGTAATGTTTACTCAGGATCACAACGGTGAGACAGGGGATGCGGCGGATCAATTCATCCCATAACTGCCGGCTGCCGTCATCGGATCCGTCATCGACAACAATCATTTCA
>JBFHCO010000054.1:0-11599 GCA_041585205.1 Candidatus Omnitrophota bacterium
AGAGTTAAATCCAGAGAACTGGAAGAATCATCAACGACATGAGAGTTAGGTGAAAATAGAACGTGCCAGGCACCCAAAACGGAAAGAGGTTCGCAACCTATTAGGAGAATCACTATGACCCTTTGTCCTATTGCTCTCGCTGTCGGATGTAAGAAATGCGCACTTGTTAAGATTTGTCCGGTTAAAGAAGTCATTGGTGATTACAAGAAAGAAGACACTCAGCCTCGTGGCTGAGTACGGCTCGCCGTGAACTTGCATTTGACGCCAATGCGTCAAATACGACGCGTCAAAGAGCGCGACGCTCCAGCGCGTCGACTCTTTCGTGCGAGACCGCACTTCGCCCAAAACGTGATGTTTTGGGCTGCGCAGGTTGAAACTAGCATTTAACGTGCGGACCTGCACGAAACCGTCACGGTTTCGGCAGACAGTCCTCGGCTACGAAGCCGAGGGTCCCTTCGGTACCCGGTACCATTCAATGGTAAACGGTATGAACAATAAGAATCAGGTGACAGTCACCGGTCTCACGATCCGGAAATGACCGCAAAACGCATGATGGATGCCGGGCCTCAGCCCCTGGATACGGTGCTCCATACGCTCGGTTTGAAGAATTCGGATTTGGTCAAGGCCTCGAGGGAGCAATTGACGCATAAGGTGGTGGCGAAAGGGCGCAAGGGCCGGCGCCTTACGTTGAATGCACAGTGGAAAATCTGCAACGCGCTCAATGCCTGCCAATCGAAAAAAACTTACCGGCTTACGGACCTTTTTAACTACGGCAGCTAGCGGATCATCAGCAATCAGGTGACGGTCACTTCAGCATAACCCGGCACATTTGGGACACCAATCTACCAATCTAATCTATTCGATGCCGGATTCCGGGGAAACGTTTTTATTCAGAATACGGTCAATTTTATTCTTCATAATCGGAATTAAGGCGGGCTGGACACTAAAACTCTTCAATCCCAGATTCAGAAGTATTTCCGTGAATTTCAAATTTCCGGCCAGCTCTCCGCAGAGCGTGCATTCTTTGTCTTGCGCCTCCGCTTTCGTGTTGACCGTTTTCAAAACATCCAAAATCAGGCTGTTGCCGGCCTCATAATATTCCGCCACATCCGGCTTTTCTCTTCCTGCCGCCATCACATATTGCACGAGGTCATTGGTCCCCAAACTCAAGAAATCAGAAAGTTTAAGAATTTCATCGATCGCAAAAACCGCGGCGGGGGTTTCGATCATGGCCCCGACGGGGAGCGCTTCATTGAATTGTTTTTTTTCTTTCTTCAGCTTCATTTTTTCTTCGGAAAGATGGCGCCTGACCTCCTGCATATCCTTGGGAAGCGAGATCATGGGCACCAAAACTCTTACATCAAATTCCGCACTCAGCCTTAAAAAGACACGAAGCTGCATTTTTAACAGGGCCGGATATTTCAGAAGAAGGCGAATGCCGTTTAAGCCCAAAGCCGCATCTTTGATTTCGACAATATCAATGAAAGGAAGCGTCTTATCGCCGCCGATATCGAGCAGGCGAAGCGTAACCGCCTGATTCTGCACCGGCTTAAGCACCTCTCTCAGATGGGTGTAGAGGTCATCCTCCGCCGGCAGATTCGGCTTTCCCATGTAAAGCGGTTCGGTCCGGTAAAGGCCGATGCCGTCCGCGCCGAATGCCACGGACATTTTGACTTCATTCATCGAAGAGACATTGGCGCTGACGCGGATGCGCTTGCCCGCGGAAACCAAAGTTTTATTTTGAAGCCGGTGGACGATGGCCAGTTTTTTTTGCGCCCGTTTTTGGATCCGGTCCGGATAGACGGCCAGTTCCTTTGACCGGGGATTGGCGATGATTTTTCCGACTTCGCCGTCGACAATGACCTGCGCTTTCGACGGCACGGCTGAGAGAGGGATGCTGATTTTTGAAACATAAGGAATGTCCAGGGCGCGGGCCAAAATCGCGGAATGGGAATTCTGGGACCCTTCGACCGTCACAATCGCTTTCACATGCTCCGTATTCAACGACGCGGTATCCGAAGGCAAAAGCCGCTGTGCAAAGATGACTGAATCCGGCGGCAGGTCCGAGAGATTGCTTTCTTTGACGCCGATCAGGACTTTCAAAAGACGTCTGCCGACGTCGGCCACATCCGCGGACCTTTCCGAAATCGTGGCGTCATTTGCTTTTCTCAACCGCTTTTCCCGGCGCCGGAAGACATTTTGAACAATCTGTTCGGCATTCAGTAAACGGGTCCTGAGCTCCTCTTCAATTTCTTTGAAAAGCTCCACGTCCTCCAAAATAAGATGGTGCACATCGAAGATTTCCGCATGCTTCGCATCGATTTGTGAGGTGACTTTGGATTTGAGCCGGGACAGATCCGTCTGGGCTTTACGCATGGCCTTTCGCAGCCTTTCGAGCTCGCCTTCAGTCTGATGCTCACCCAATCGCCATACGGCCAGCTCGCGCGTCAAGACATCTTCATAAGTCACGGCCTGCCCCACGGCAAAGCCTCCCACAATGGCTTCGCCTTTGATCACAAATCGTTTGGATATGGGTTTTACCTTGCGTGACGGCACGCTGGCCTCCTTTGAGCCCTGTTGAGCCATGCTACGCCTTCGGTCATAGCAAGTCAAAGGTTCAAAAACCGGTTCGCGATAACCGGACCAGGTCCCGAGGGGACCCTCGGCCGCGAGACCGCACTCACTCGCAGAGCCTAACGGCTCGTCAAGCCGGAGGCCGCTGAAGCGACTGACACCGCAAACCTTCTCAAAAATCTCCAACCGTTGCCCTCGGCCTCGTGGCCGAGGACGGCCCGCGCCTAATCCCGTGATTAGGCACGTCATCGTGACGGCCTTTGACAGCCGTCTACGATGGCGGCGAAAACTTGAAGTTTTCGTTAGGGCCCGCAAAGAGCATTTGCTATCATAAACCATCATCTGAATGAGTTAGGTGACAATCATTACGGCTCGACAAGCCGGAGGCCGCTGAAGTGACTGTCACCAGAGCATACAGAGCATTATTTATTTACTTCATGCCAGGAAAGGACCGATGACCATTCAGCTCGATCACACGATTGTGGCCGTCAAAGACCGGGATGCTTCCGCCGCTTTTTATGAACAAATTTTCGGTTTCCAAAACGAAGGCCGCTTGGCCGATTTTCTCATCCTGCGCGTCAACCCCTCGCTCACTCTCGATTTGATCGCCGCCAAACGCCCGGCCACGCGCCATTTCGCCTTCAGTATGGAAGCGGATGAATTCGAAGCCGTTTTCGGCCGCATCAAGGCAGCCGGCATTCCTTATGGCGACGGTCCTTTCAGTTTGGATAATAAGAAGGGCCCCGGCCAAACGCAGGGTGCGCGCGGCATGGGCAAGGCCGTTTATTTCCGCGACCCGAACGGCCACATTCTTGAAATTAAAACCTATTCAGTGTAAAAAGGGACAGTCCCACCAGACGTCTAACGGAGCTGAGAGGAGAACATAGCATGAAAAGAGCGATACTGTGGTTGACCGCCGTCATCATCCTTGCCGCTGTGACCGCGGGGTGTTCACCCGGCAACACCAAAAATCTGACCGGTTATCATCCCACCACCGGCAAAGTGCACAAATAAACCGTAGCATTTAGAAAGGTACCCGGTCCCATTCAAGGCACCATTCAATGAAAAATCTTAAAATATTGCTTTTGGTTTCGGCGCTGATGCTGTGCCTTGCGGTGATTCCGGTTTGGCCTTACGGTTATTACGTTTTTTTGCGGTTTATGGTTTGCGGGTCGCTCGCTTACGCGGTTTATCGATTAAAAGACAATCCGGCATTCAACCGCCATGTCATTGCCTTGGTTGTTTTAGCCGTGCTCTTCAATCCCGTCATCCCGGTGCATCTGGACCGCATGCTCTGGGTGTGGATTGATCTGGCCTGCGCGGTGTATTTGCTGCAATTGTCAAAGAAAATACAATACACATGACCGGAAGTCTCTGATAACTGTACCGAGTACCGAGTACCGTGTACCGTGAATCTTAAACCCTAAACTTTAAACTCGAAACCCTAAACAAATCCTAAATTCGTAACTCAAATGAATCTTTTGGATTTAGGGTTTAGAGTTTCTGATCCCGCGGTACACGGTACTCGGTACTCGATACATGACATGCTGTATCAAAAAGCGGTGCGTGAGTGCAAGGAAAAACCCATGCGATTATTCCGACTCTTCATTCTGATTTTCATGTTCGGCGCGGCGGGGCCGGCGGCCGCTTCTGAACCGTGCGGTGAAGGCACCCAGCCGGGTTCGGCCACAGGCGAGCTGCAGGCCTCCTGGGACGGTTTCGATTTCAATCTTTACGGGTCGGATTATTCCGTTTATGATGCCACCGGCAACATGCGCTGGATTCTCTACGCGTTCGGTCCGTATTTTACGCGCGGCACGGCCGAACCGACGGGTACGGAAGGCGTTTTCGATCCTCAACTGGCACCGCTGATCGGAACCCGGGTGCGCGTGACAGGCTGCGTCGGTTACAGCAAGGGTATGTTCCACTTTGTGCAAGCCATCACCGCGATTGAAGCGGTTCAAAATCATAAAGGTGCCCCATGATTGCAAAAAAAATCCTCCCGGTTGTTTTGATGTGGTTCGCGTTGGCTCCCGCATTGCAGGCAGAAATCACGGATAACCCTATTGTCCTGACCGAAGAAATCGAGGCGAAGGGACTCGCATTTATTCAGGCGTTACGAAGCGCCGAGATTGAATCGGTTTATGCGTCACTCGATCCCGAGATGCGGGCGATGGGCACTCCGCAGGAACTGAAATCCCGTCTCGGGGGCATGCAAAGCATGCTGGCCGGCATGACGGCAGCCAGGCTGGTCGATCAGCAATATGATCCCGGCCGCGCGGATCTCATCTGGCTTGTTTATGAGGTCACGATTGAGGATGTCCCATACCTCCTCACGGTCACCTTGAAAAAGAGTCATGAGACTTTCTCGGTGGTCGGCTACAATTTTAACGATAAACCCAGAGCCCTGTTTGATCTCAGCCGCGCCACGCCGTTTCACCGGCTCATTTTCGCCCTTTTTGTGGCGTGCGTGATCGCGCAGCTTGTTTCGGCGCTGTTTTTTATCACGCGAAAAAACCTGCCCAAAAAATGGCTCTATGTCCTGACCTCGGTGATCGGATTTCCCGTTGGGATTAAAATGAACTGGACCACGGGGGCGTATCTTTTGCAATTCGGCTTCAAACTTCCGGCCGTGAGCGCCTTTGCTTCAAGCGACAATCCCGGTATTTGGCTGGTCACCGTCTATTTTCCGGCCGGCCTCCTTGTCATGTTGTACGTCGCTTTAAAAAAAGGGGAGCGTCCCCGCCTTGCCGGTACCGCAGCGTAAATGAGCGGAAGATGCCGACACTTTTTATGCCGCGAAGAATGGGACGGTGTCATGTCAAAACAGGAGATAAAAAGTAAAAAGGGGACAGTCCCCTTAAGACTTAATACCATTCAAAGCAAACGCTTATGAAATATTTCTCGACGGAATTGCTGAAAATAATTCAAAAAAAACCGGCGCGCAGGAATTTGATTCTTGTGCTCCGGTTTTTTCTTTTTATGGTCGGGATGGTCGCAGCCTACAGCATTTTGTTCCATGTGCTGATGGCCATGGAAGGAAAATCCTACACGTGGTTTACCGGAGTGTATTGGACCTTGACGGTGATGTCGACGCTCGGGTTCGGGGACATCACCTTTCACACCGATTTAGGCAGGCTCTTTTCCACGATTGTGCTCCTGTCCGGTATGATTTGGCTGCTGGTCATGCTGCCCTTCGTGTTCATTCAGTTTTTCTACGAACCGTGGATGAGGGCCCAGACCGCCGCTCGCACCCCGCGTGAATCAGCCAAGGGCATTTGCGACCATGTGGTCATTACGCATTACGGCGCCGTGACCACCGCATTGATCGAACTGCTCATTAAATATCAATACCCCTATGTGCTGCTGCAATCCAATGTCGAACGTGCGACTCAATTGCATGATTTGGGTTTAAAGGTCGTGTTTGGCGATTTGAATGACCCGGACACCTACCGGAAAATCCATATCGACCGCGCGGCCATGCTGGTCGTGACCGGGGAGGATAAGGCAAACACCAATATCGTTTTTACCGTTCGGGAGATGAATGAAACCATCCCGATCGTATCAACCGCCACGGACGCGGAAGCCGTTGAAGTTTTAAAACTCGCCGGTTCTTCCACCGTGCTTCAGTTGGGTGAAATGATGGGCCGTTCCCTCTCGCGGCGCATGCTCGGCGGCGGCGGATTGGCGCATGTCATCGGCCGGTTCGGCAAGCTGCTGATCGCCGAGGCCTTATGCGTCGGAACGCCTTTGGTCGGCAAAACAATCACCGAGGCCAAGCTGAGGGAAACGGCGGGGGTGAGCATTGTCGGCTTGTGGGAACGGGGAGAGTTTAAAATTCCGGAACCGGATATGACGCTGGGTCAAAATACCGTGCTCGTGCTGGCCGGTTCCGCGGATCAAATGAAGCGCTACGATGAATTGTTTTTGATTTATCACGCGATCGCAGATCCGGTCGTGATTATCGGCGGAGGGCGTGTCGGGCGCGCGACGGGGCAGGCCCTTGAACACAGGAAAATCGATTACCGCATCATCGAAAAATTGCCCGAACGCATCCGCTATCCCGAGAAAACCATTCACGGAGACGCCGCCGATTTGGAAGTTTTAAAAAAGGCCGGCATTGAAAAAGCGCCCGCCGTGATCATCACGCCGCGGGATGACAATACCAATGTTTACCTTTCCATTTATTGCAGGCGCCTGAGGCCGGATGTGCAGATTATCAGCCGCGCGACGTACCCGAAAAATATTTCCACGCTGCATCGGGCCGGAGCGGATTTTGTCATGTCCTACGCCTCGATGGGGGCGCATGCGGTCTTCAACCTCTTGAGGCGCAGCGATGTCTTGATGCTGACAGAAGACCTGGTCTTATTTCAAATTCCCATGCCGAAGAAACTCATCGGCAAAACCATTCATGACGCCGGCATCCGAAAAAATACGGGTTGCCTCGTGGTCGCGATTCAGCATGGGGGATCGACTGAAATCAATCCGAATCATTTAAACCCCCTTCCAAAGGATGCCGAAATCACCCTGATCGGGAAGCTGGAGGCGCAGCAACAGTTTTTGCATCTGTTCGGCAATTCGGCGTAAGGCGGGTCTTGAAATCGTCGAACAGGCTCCGCATGAGGAGCCGGCTTTGCCCGGGCGTCCCGGCACCCCGCCGGAAGAATCGAAGCCTTATGAAAGCATCTTGACGGAGCCCGTCCCGCTTGAAAAGGCCGCCGAAACATAGAAGGGAAATTATTTTTCCGGCGCATTTTTAAAAATGGTGCAAACGACTTTTAAAAAAAATATCATCTTTTCGCTGCTCGCGCTTTTCCTGTTTTTTGCGGCGGCGGAGGGCATCTGCCGCTTGTTCTACCATCCGAATGACTCCCGCGGCCTTCGGGCCAAAGATATGTTCACCTATGACCGCGATAAGCTCTTTACGCTCAAAAAAAATTATGAGGGTTCATTCGCGCGAAGCCCCGTCAGGACCAATTCCTTCGGGCATCGCGACCGCGAAACTTCCGTCGCAAAGCCGGAAGGGACCGTGCGCATCCTGACCTTGGGGGATTCCGTCACTTTCGGTCATGGCGTGGAGCAGGCCGCGATCTATCCGGACCGGCTGGAGGCGCTATTGAACGCGCAGGAGGGCCGGCCGCGCTTTGAGGTGATCAACACGGCGGTGCCCGGCAACTCTCCTTATCAAATCTATTACGATTTCGAACGCGGCCTTCAGTTTGAACCGGATGTGGCCTTGATCCAATTCACGTTAAATGACGTGATCCGGCCGTTTGTCATGCTGCGCCGTTTCGGAGGGGTCGGCCTTGATCATGTGGATGACTTGCCGTATTGGCATTTCTGGCTTTCAAGCCGCAGCGCGTTTTTTCTTTTTATGTGGGATATGAGCGAGCGGATTCAATACGGCGCGCCGCGTTCGGAAAGGCACCGGGCGGCCATTCGGAAGCGGTATCTGGAATCCAAGCGCCTGGTCCTGGAGCCGGAGGCGCCGGATCTGGAGGCGGCATGGCAGGAAAGTTTTAAGTGGTTTAGAAAGCAGGATGAACTCTGCCGGCTTTATCAGGTGACCTGCGTCCTCGTCGCCTCGCCTTACCGTTTTCAGCTGTCATTGCCTGAATCCGAAGGGCATCCGCAGCGCCGCCTGCGGGATTTTGCCGCGGCGCATGGCTGGCGGTATGTTGATTTGCTGCCGGTTTTCCGCAAGGCCATTCAAATCAAGCTGACCCGGCGCCTCGGTCTTTCTGAAAATACCGCGTATGAAGAGCTTTTAAACTCGCATGCGGATTTGATTGAGAAAGAAGCGCGCCGGTATTTTTTGGACCACGATCATTACACGCCGAAGGGCCATGCGATCGTGGCCAAAGCGCTTAAACGGGTCATTCAATCCCTGTGAACCGAAGACAAGGGGTTATGGCGGCGGCGTGAACTGCTTGCGCTGCTTGAAGCTGTGGCGATAACGCAGTTTGGCGATATTGACGCGCTGCTTTGCGGCGCGGCGGATGACTTTGGAAATCGCTTTCGCGGCCCCGTGCGTTAACTCCCCGTATTCCTTGGACCGCTCTTCCCACACCGTGAGGCGCTTGCGCAATTCCTTGTAGCTTTTTTCGTGGTCGGCATAATACTGCTCAAGCCGCGCCTGGCTTTTCGTGCGTGTCAGCCAGTCACGGAAGCGGCGCTGGGTCGTCTCCAGCCGCGCGTTGATGATTCTGAATTTTGACACGCGCTTAAGGTCGGTCGCAAGCCGCATGTGCTTTAAGAGCGCGATCAGCCATTTGGCCAAATCCCACTGATACCAGAAAACACCGTTGCGGTAATCGGAAGGAAAACGGTGATGATAATTGTGATGCCCCTCGCCGTTTGTGAACAGGGCCACAAGCCAATTGTCCCTGGCGGTGGAGATCAGGTCGTACGGCTCTTTACCGAACATGTGGCAGACCGAATTGACGCAGAACGTGGCGTGGTGCACGACGGCGAATCGGAGACAGGCGGCGAAAATGAAAGCCCCGAGTAAATCCCCGTAAAGCGCGCCGATCACAAGCGGCGTCAAGACACCCGCCACAAACGCCCAATAACGGTAATAGCGATGCTGATGCGCGATCAGCGGATTTGCGCTTAAATCCTCCACGTTTTGAAAATCAATCCGGTGCCTCCAGAACATCAACCAGCCGATATGCGCGTACCAGAAACCCTTTTTGATGCTGTAAGGATCCTCTTCGCTTGCCACAAAATTGTGATGGTCACGGTGCTGGCTTGACCAGCGCAGGGCCGAATGCTGGAACGCGGCGGCTCCGAAGAAAAGGAAAAACCATTGCACGGCCGGATGGGCTGTATAGGTCGCGTGCGAGAAAAGGCGGTGATAGCCGGCGCTGACGCTCAGACCCGTGGCCGCGAGATAGAAAACGAACAGCCAAAGCGTAAAGGGATGCAGGTCGAAATAGATGAGATAAAGCGGGACGCCGACCAAAGAAACGAGACCCGTACCGGCAAAGAAGGCAATATTTTCCCAGATTATCTGGGGCGTTGCTTCAGGTTCCCGGGGCATTGCGACGCTCGTCTAAAAGAAAAACAAAATCATAGTCCGTTTCAATTTTAGGGATTCAGGGGTTATTTTACCCAGGAATCGCTCGCCGTCAATCCTTGCGATGCGGTCCGTAAAACGTCCTTACGCCATACTGTGAACAGGGTTAAGCGGGTCTTGCTTTGCCCACCGGCGGCTTGGCGGCGCTCCGGCGGTCGGGATATTATTTGACAGAATGCCATTCATAGGGCAGTATTCCTTCAATAGCAAGTGATATAGTGAAAAGAACATGCATGATCGGGCCACAGTAAGGCCTGACATCTTTTCTAAGATGGTTTGCGGCTTCAAGTTACACAGCCGCCCAACTTAATCCTCCAAGAGCTTTTTTACCTGCCTTTGAAGAGATACCCCTATTCCTTTCTATTAATGTTGGAAGAAAGGAGCATTACCATGGTAAAAGGAAACGTAAAGTGGTTTAACAATTCCAAAGGTTACGGCTTTATCTCCCGTGAAAACGGGAATGATGTCTTTGTGCATCATTCCGCGATTCAGGGTGACGGCTATAAATCCTTGGATGAAGGTCAGGCCGTCGAGTTTGAAGTGACGCAAGGCCCGAAGGGCGACCAAGCCACGAATGTCGTAAAACTGTAAGTCGATCAAAAGAAAGCCCGGTGAATGCACCGGGCTTTTTGATCTTTTATAATACCGTAACAATTTTCTCCAACCGGAATCCAAGAAAATGGGTGACACATGCCGAACGCAGATGCGATTGAAGTAACGGGGACCGTCAAGGAAGTGCTGCCCAATTCCCAGTACCGGATTGAGCTTGAGAGCGGTCATAAAGTGCTGGCCTACGCGGCCGGCAAGCTGAAATTCCGCCACATCCGCATTCTGGCGGGGGATACGGTGCAGCTTGAATTGTCGCCGTATGATCTGACCCGGGGGAGAATCGTGTGGAGAAACAAATAGCTCCGGGTATGCGCTTGGTCAAAGCCATTCTCAAAGATGATTTGTTTTTTCATTCCGTGCACGGCTTGTGCCGCGTGGAAGCGGTTACGCAACAGACCAAATCCAAAGAAACCAGCTACGCGCTTGTTCCGGTGCCGAGCAAGCGGGCCAAAACGCAATACATAATTCCGGAGAGTTCGCTCGCGGAATCCGGTTTCAGCAAATTGATCACTCTGAAGAACGCCAAGGCCATTTTAAAGTATTTCGAGACCGGAGAGAAAAAAGGTTCCGGGGATCATCCCGCGTGGGAGGCCGCCGAACTCGTGATGGCCGAATCTCAAAACAAATCGACCGTCCGGGACGCCAGAAAACGCCAGATGCTGGAACGCTCGGTCAAAGGCCTGGTCGGTGAAATTGCTTATGTTTTCAACACCACCCTGCAGGAAACGTCGAACAGAATTCGGAAAAGTTTGGGAAGCATCCCCAACATCAACCCGCTCGTGCTGAACGCGCTCGCACATGCCGGCGAAGAATAAGGAGAAAAAAGGAATATGACAAACGAACACAGGGAACATCAAGACGCCGTCGGGAATCAAGCCGAACCGAAGGATGTGGTGGCTTTAATCCGGCAAATGCAGAAACATCTCGTTTTTATCGAAAAGAAAATCGACGCCTTAATGGGCCAGCAATCGCAAAGACCCTTTAACGGCAAGCGTTTTTCAAAACCCTTCCGTTCCGGCGGCCGGCCCTCCGAATTTTCCCAGGGACCGCGCGGCCACCGTTCCCGTGAAAGAAACTATTCACAAGAACGCCCTTTTGAGGCATCCTATGACGGGCGTCCGCGGAGATTCGGCGACGGAAAGAAGCCTTTTTTTCAGCGCCGTAAAGACCGCACTTAAACGCAACTTAATCACCCAACCGTTTCACCACGAGGAGGAAGTATGGGATTTCAACAAGGCAGAGGTTTCGGGGGCGGACCCCGGGAAATGTACAAGGCGACGTGCTCGGAATGCAACAAAGAATGCGAAGTTCCTTTTAAACCGAGCGGCGGCCGGCCGG
>JBFHCO010000055.1:0-11450 GCA_041585205.1 Candidatus Omnitrophota bacterium
ACAGACGATTTCCGTACTGCTTGCAATCAGGGAAATGATACGCATCGCTTAAATCACGTCAGCCATTCCTGAACATCAGCCGAATATGCCGAGGGAATACGATATTTTTTAAGAATACTTTCGTTAGCCGTCTTTGCTGCTTCCCGATTCAACACCAGCCTGAAAAACCGTTCGGTACGGATATCCACGGACGGACCTTCAGCGGTCTCAAGCGCTATCACGAGTTCTTTAAAAGATTTGACCTGAGCGCCATTGACGGTCTCGACCACATCAAATTGCAGCTCATGATAGCCCGTGTTAACATCATCCGGAAGCACCTTTAAAAGCAGAGGGATATTTTCACGCTCTTTAAGCCGTCCGCGACCCGGTCCGAGCGTATAATAATTTAAAACCATGTATGTGTTCGGCAGATAATCTTGGGACGGCCAGGCATCCAACAAATCGTGACTCAAAACCGAGAAAACAATTCCGCCATAGATGTAATAACTCGGTTCGTCGTATGTGTAAGGATACGGTACCACTTTGTTATAAGGCTGAAGCGGGACTTCGATTTCAAGGTCTTCACCCTGACGGACAATTTTAATCGGAATATTTTCTCCCATGTGTCGTCGGGCCAACACATACGCAAAAGAGACGCGCTCTTGATTCCGAAAAGCCACAGTCCCATCCCCGGCCACCGGCACACCGTCGAGGTGAGTGATCACATCTCCATCCCGCAAATACCCCGCGGCAGATGAAATCGGGTCCACATGCGTGATAAGCACGCCTTCCGTTTCAGGATTTAATTTCAGATGAACCTTCAATGCTTTATTCTCGATCGGGTTGTAATGAATACCCAGCTGGGGAAAGCCATCATAAGCTCCGTCGCGCAAATCCTCTAAAAAATGGCTGATCACGGGAGTCGGAATGATGTAACCGATGTTCTCGCCTTCAATCAAGCCTTGAAACGCAATTCCGATCAAAAGGCCGTCTTTGACCACCGGTCCTCCGCTATTGCCGGGATTGATCGCCGCATCAATTTGAACGGCCAACAGTTTTCTTTTACTGTGAGCATACACTCGCACATCAATCCGCGATACGACGCCTTCCGTGATGGAAAGCTGGTCCCCGCCGACCGGAAAGCCGATCACGGTCACGGTGTCCTGCAACCGCGGCAAATCGCCCAACGTGAGCGGCGTCACGCCCTCAAAAAATGTGGTATCCTCCACGGTTAAAATAGCAAGATCACTGTCATGCGCCAGCGCCAGCACTTTGGCGGGATAACGTTTCGGATCGTTGCTTTTTTTGACTTCGATAAAGGCGTGGTCACTCGTAACATGGGCATTCGTTAAAATCCGGTTTCCCTCAATAATGCATCCCGAACCGCTTAACTGTTTGACGCCCACATGCTGCCAAGGCTCGAAAAAATTCGGCTGGCTTGCGTGAACGAACACCTTGACGACGGCATCGGTCACATTTTCCTGAACCGTCACAGCTGACACCGATTGTGATTGGAAAAAAATCCACACAAGTACAGCAACCGTTGCGATCTGATTGGATCTCATGGCTTGGATTATAACAAAAGGGCGGGTTCTTTTTAAGAAGATATCATTTTATAAATAGCGGCTTGAATGAGATCCGCGAACATGTTCGCAAACGCGGGATTTTGCGCCACTGTCCGGGTTCGTGAAACGGATAAACCGAGCGAACGGGCGGCCTGTCCGGCTTCAATATCCAAATCATAAAGAATTTCCGCATTTTCGCAAAAAAAGCCGATGGGAACCAGAACAACGTTTTCAATGCCTTTATTCTTCAGTTGGCCGAGCATTCTTGTCACATCAGGTTCAAGCCAGGGGTCATTCGGATTTCCGCTGCGGGATTGATAAGCCAACCCCCACGATACGCCGGGAAAATTTTCACTGACAAGCCGGCTCGCCGTTTCAAATTCATGGTCATACCGGCATTCACGGCAGAGCTCAAGCATCGTCTTGGGGATCGAATGCGCCGTAAACAAAAGATACGGTTTTTGTCGGCCTGCTGATAAAATCTTTGAAACCTCCCGCGACACTTCTTTCGCCTGCGCCTGGATAAAAGCGGGGTGATTATACCAGGGTCCGGCAAATTCATAGTCTATCGAAACGCCGGCCTCTGATTGCGCTTCCTGCACGTTTTGCCGGTAACGCCAACAGCTGGTTTCAGAACGAAAGGGCGAGAGAATAATTCCAAAACCCCGCTTCAGCCCGCGTCCCTGAATTTCCATTACGACCTCTTTAAGATAAGGATGCCAGTTCCGCATGCCGACAAAAACCGGCAGTTCAATCCCTTTGGATTTGAGGGCGGCCGTCACATGCCCCGTCAGCTGAAAAGTCTGCGCGTTGTAAGGAGTACCGCCCCCAATGGCTTCATAATGATGCGTGACTTCCGCCAGCCGGCTTTCGGGAATCCGGCGGCCATTGCTGACATGCCTCAAAAAGGCCGGTACGTCTTCCGCCCTTTCCGGCGCGCCGAATCCGACAAAAAGGATATGATCAATGTCTGATTTACCCATGTTGCTTTTGGCTCTCCAAAGCGGTCGGTAAAAATGCCGCGATTTTGTCCGCGGTTAATTCCGCATGGTGGATGCAGTCGGGAATTCCGACTCCGTCGTAGGCATTGCCGGTAAGAAAGAGCCCGGGGTATTTATCCGCCACCTGAATAATCGAATCAATTTTTTCCTTATGTCCGAGATGATACTGCGGCATGGATGACTCGAGCCGCGTCAAATGCGACCAAACGGGCGTATTTTCAATTTTTAAAACCGACGAGACCTCTCTTTGGATCAAATCGGTAAGCACTCCGTCATCCTTCGCTAAAAGTTCGCGCTGAAGCGCCCCTCCCGCATAGGCGCGCAGCAACACATGGTCTTTATTTTCCACGCGGTGCTGATATTTTACACTCGAAAAACTACAGCCGATCAGCGGCTTGTTCTCGCACCGCGGCACGACAAATCCGAATCCGTCCAACGGGTGACCGACATGAAGACGATTAAAGAGCATATTCACCGTCACCACAGATTCATAAGGAATCTGACGCAGCATTTGAGCAAGGTCGTTGAAGGACGTTTGGAGAATTCGCGCTGCGTTAGGCGCGGGCAAAGCCATACAGACGGCATCCGCTTCCAAAGCAGGCTTATTCTTGATCGAAAGACGCCATATCCCCTGTTCGAGGGCAATCGATTCGACTCGGCTGGCGCACATCATTTCCGTTTCCGTGAGGGCGCGTTTGAGTTTATCGACAAGTCTTTGCAGCCCCCCCTTGAGTGACAAAAAAAGGCTGTAGCGGGGACCGCTAGCGACGCCTGTTGCTTCGCGCCGATCCTTTTTCGCCGCTTGCAGCGCGCGGATGAGACTGCCGAATTCCTTTTCCATTTCAACGAGCCTCGGCATCGCCGCCTTCATGCTCAATTTTTCGGGATCCCCCGTGTAAATACCGCTGATCATGGGCTGTCCGATACGTTCAAATACTTCCCGTCCCATGCGCCGGCGTATGAAAGAGCCGACCGTTTCATCCCCGATAGCTTGCTTGGCCGGAATGAGCCATTCCGCCGCCGCCCTGAGCTTACCTGCAAGACTCAAAAGCTGCGTATTCCAGAGACCGTTCCAATCGCTCGGGGCACATAAGTAAAATCCGGCCGGCACGGGAAAAAGTTTCCCCCGGAACAATATAAAACTGCGTCTAAATTCCGGATTGGTTTCGATGATCTCCGAAGCTAAATCTAAACGCTTACAAAGATCAAGCGCCCAGGGTTTATCCGCGATGAAGGAATCCGGACCCCCCTCTGCAAAACATCCATGGGCGGAATCCGTTTCAATGATCCCGCCGAATCTCTCTTGGGATTCAAGCAATGTAATCTGAAGCGGAAGTTTTTTTGATTTGCCGATTTCCTGCAGACGGTACGCCGCGGCCAAACCCGATATTCCGCCCCCGATGATAGCGACTCTCATATACGCGTCACCGCCCGCTCAATTCATGCACCGTTTCGACAAGAAACCGGACATGGTCTTCCGGTGTTTGCGGCAATATCCCGTGACCGAGATTAAAAATATGTCCCGGTCTGCCGCCGGCTTGACGCAAAATTTCCTGCGCAGCCTGTTTGATGATTTCACGCGTCGTACATAAGAGAGCCGGATCGAGATTGCCTTGGATGGCAAAATCGAAACCGATTTGCTCCCAAGCTTTAGAAAGCGGGATGCGGTGATCAACCCCGATCACATCGCCTCCCGCCGCTTTCATTTCATCCAGCAAATGAGCGGTTCCTGTACCGAAATGAATCAGAGGCACTTTAGTCTCACGTAAACCTTCCAAAATTTCGCGGCTGTAAGGAAGGACAAATTGGCGGTATTCTTCAACCGATAAATGCCCGACCCAAGAATCAAAAAGCTGCAGCGCATCCGCGCCCGCCTCCGCTTGGCCTTTGAGATATACGATGACGCCCTGCGTGATTTTTTCCATCAGTGTTTTCCAGCCTTTAGGCTCCGCGTGCATCAATTTTTTTGTATTGAGAAAATAACGTGAGCTTCCGCCTTCCACGATATAAGAAGCCAAGGTGAAGGGTGCGCCGGAGAAACCGATTAATGGAATCTTTTGATCAAGCGAAGACCGCGTCAGGCGGATCGCGTCAAAAACAAATTGAAGCGATTCATTTGGGTTGATTTCTCTCAACGCATCAATTTGCGAGGATCGGGAAATCCCTCCGCCGATCACCGGCCCCTCACCCGCCTCATAGGACAGTTCAAGACCCATGGGCTCGACGATCAAAAGAATGTCGGAAAAAATAATGGCCGCGTCCGTTTTGAGACGGCGTGCGGCGTTGATTGTCACCTCCGCGGCCAATTCGGGTTTTTTGCAAAGCTCAAGGAAGGATACTTTCGATCGCAACTTACGGTAATCCTCCATATAACGTCCCGCCTGCCGCATCAGCCACACCGGGGTCACCGGCACCGGTTCCCTGCGGCACGCCTTAAGAAAGGGGGCGTCATTCCTTTGAGCGCGGTCGGTGTCCGTGACCGGCCTGGATACAAGTTCGACTGCCGGCTGCACCCCCTCCGATTTCTGCCGGACGAGTTCTGCCGCGCAAGCCGCTGTTTCCGAAATCAATTGGCCCATTTTCGGATGCGAAGGTTCAAAATCAACTTCAAACCCGTTTTCACGCACGGCTTCACTGGCGGTCGGCCCCACGGAGGCGATCGCCACTCTCCTGAACATTTTCCGGAATTCATTTTCAACGCCCCGCTCGGAAGCGACGCGCACCAAATGACGGATCTGAACAGCGTTGGTGATCAGACAAATTTGAACTTGGCCTTTCAGTATCGCATCCAGCGCTTTCTCGAGAGGTTTGCGGTCATCCGGCAAAGCCCAACGATAAACAGGAACCTGAATGATATGGGCCCCTCTTTTTTTAAGTTCGCGCACCAGCGAATGATTCGGAATTCCGTATTCCTGAATCGCAACCGTCTTACCCTTCAGCTCAATACCCTTCTTGTTATAATCAAGCTCTTCCACGATTTCCCACCATGTGTTGGGTTCCGGCACCATGATCGTCGGAGTGATTCGCCACTCTTTCATCACCTGATTCGGTTTCGGTCCGCGCACAACCGTAGTGGTTTTTTCCAGGGCTTGCCGAATTTGAATTTCGGAATATTTTGTCAAAAATACTTTGAGAAGCATGCGCGTGCCGACACCGGTCATCATGATAAATATATCAATTTGACCCGCCATAAGCTTTTCACCGAAGGCCAGTGCTTCGGGATTGCGTTCGAGCGGGATTTCCTGCATTGAAGGCGCGACCAGGGGCTCGGCGCCATGTTTGATCAGACCCTGCTCCATGACTTCCGCCAGCCGGCTTTCGAATGCCGCAACGCGCAATCCCTTAAACCCTTGCCTGGTTTGACTTTGATTTTCCATGGATATCAGGTCGTTTCCTTGTCGATTTATGGTCAGCCGGACACGCGGCTTTTTCGCGGACGGTAAGCAGTCATCACCAATTTTCGGTTCACTTTGCGGATGAGAACGCGCTGTCTTCCGCGCCAGCCCAGCTCATCAACCAGCCCCTTCGGGAAGGTCACGTAAAAGGTGTATTGGCCCGTTTTGGTGATTTTACGGATATGGCCTTTGCGTTTTTTTCTGATCATGGATAGGTTCCGTGCGGTTGATCGACAAACGTATCGGTTTTTAGTATTGTATGCGAAATAAGCCCGGAATACCAGGCAGAAGGAGTGCGGTGATGGCGAATGTGCGCGTGATATCGACGGAAGGTTTATTTCTTTCGGTAATATTGATCCTTGCCGTCGTTTTCGTTCTCATTCGCTGGCGCCTGCAAATAACGACGGCTTTTTACGCCGCGGCGCGCATGATTTTACAGCTGACGGCGGTGGGCATGCTGCTCCATTATGTATTCGCCTTCCGGAACGCCTGGCTGACTTCGGTGTTGCTCGCCGCCATGCTCTTCGTGGCGGCCTGGATTGCGTTAAGACCGGTTAAACAAAAGCGCATGCCATGTTACCCCCAGGCTTTGATCGCCATTGCGGTAGGCGGTCTTTCTACGCTGCTGCTGATCATAGGGGGCGTGATCCGGCTTGAACCGTGGCATGAGCCGCGCTATGTACTGCCGCTGGCCGGCATGATCTTCGCTAACAGCATGAACGGAGTCAGTCTCGCGGCAGACCGCTTCTTCGCCGAGACCGAACGCGGGGCAGCCTACAGCACGGCGCGCAACACGGCATTTCAAACGGCCCTCCTCCCCATCACGAATTCTTTTTTGGCGGCCGGACTTGTCGCCTTGCCGGGTATGATGACGGGCCAAATCTTGGCGGGTGTGGAACCGATGATCGCCATCCGGTACCAAATCATGGTTTTTTGCATGTTATACGGCGCAATCGGAATTTCAGCGTCACTTTTTTTAAGACTGCAGAAAACCGGGCGGTCGGCGGGCGTCGCAAAGTAAAACGGATTGCACGCCACGCCTTATGCCCTCGGTTGCCTTCTGGGATCTTCAAGAAGCAGCCGGATTTCAATCGGCTGCGCCCCGAATTCCCGGGCGATTTCAATTGCAGTAGCGCATTCTTCATAGCGCTCCTCCAGCAAGGCCTCCCTCAGGTAAAGCAGCGCCGTCAATCTTAACGGGTGCCGCTCACCCCTGGCGGGAATCAGCTGAAACGCTCTTTTGTTCATTGTTGGTTGCATCACACACCTCCCGGACAATAAAAAAGCCCATGACCGTTTTTTCAGTCATGGGCTTTAAGTTGATACTGGAATTGGTCTTACGTATTAATGCTTACCGAATCTCAGGCATCCTCCTTCGGCCCATGCCGTAAATATCGCGGCAATGGACAGAGACGTAGAACGTCCATGTCTTGCCGGCAACCGGCAACATGGCATCTACGAGTTTTGCGCTGTTCAGTTTCTTTGTTTTTAAGATCATAATTGGAACCTGTTGGATTCGCGAAGATAATTTAACAGATAATTCCAAATGGTCAAGTCACGCAGAGCATATGGCACACCAGAAGCGTATGCTAACCCCTTTTATATTGGAGAGTTACGTAAAGCAAAATATATTTTTAGGAAAGGGCAACTTGGATATTGGTTTCCTTCAAGCTCTTTGAACCCGGCGCTAAAAGACCTAAGAGCGGTACGAGCCACAATACACCGCCAAAGATGTCCAGGTACCCCGTCCAGTTAAGCTCTGATTCAACAGCGTGCTGAACCCGCATATCACCGCGACGTACCACCACCAAAGCGGTTGAATCTCTCTTCACAGGCACCGTGACACGTCCATGGCCTTCCATAATCCCATTGACGTAAATCTCGGCATCCCGGTAATCAGTGGTGACAGTGACGTGCTGCTCGGGTTTTCTGACCGAAGAACACCCGGAAAAAACCAAGCTAAGAGCCAACACGGAACAAACAAATTGCTTCAAAATCATCCCCGCCTCCTTCATTTCGGTGTTCGAGAAATCAAGCTTTGTATAGTATCGGCTGATTCAGGCTTAATCTCAACAGAAAAAGCGCGGTGTTTCAGCTATCCAACTTTCTGCGGCAATGCGGGCATTCGATTGCGAGCAGAACCACGGGTTGTCTGCAATGCGGACAGCGGCGATACCCCTCCTCGAGCGGACGGTTTCTTTCTTTGTAGTAGGATATACCCTCCAGAATGGTCATATAACCCGCGCTGCCTACAAGCAGAATCGGAATCACAACCGACCGCTTCCATTCAAAAGGCAAACCGAACGCTAGGTCCATAATCCAAACACCGTATGACAGCCAAATCATTACATAAAAGGCCGGCAGATTTCTCAGTATCGGGCGCGAAAAATCGACTTCCATAAAATGCCCCAGGATCAATAGAACGGCCCCGATGAGTATCGAAGCAACAAAGAATACAACATAAAAAACATCCGGCCGGTCCGGGCTCATGGCATATCTGAAAAACTCCGCGAAGGGAATTTGTACCTGAATTTCTTTTTCGCGTCCCTTAAAATCAATCCCCCGCTCGAGCAAAAGGTCGTAGACATATCTGCGAATTTGATGGAATTCGGCCCATTTGATAAATGCTTCCTCAAACTCCGTAAAAGTCCGGCTGCGGATCAAAAACTCCTCAAGCAATCGGCTCGATGCGGCGCGATCCGCCTGAGAATCCACCAGCACGGCTTCCAGCAGAATCGAAAAATAATTTTGCGGGTATAGCTTGCGGGCATCGATAAGGTGAGATTGGATGACTGCGGGAGATTGTTCGGTGCGCATCCCCTGACTCGCCAATGCCATTTTTTCAAGCGAGTCGTTCAGATTCTTCAACCGGAAGGGTCTTTTGGCGGCCGCGACCTCAAGGCGTGCCAACGCACGCTCAAGCGTCCTGGCGAAGGCACCTTCGGTGTCAATCGGATTTAAATGGACCTGGACATCGCCGGTTGCTATCAGCAAAGAGGTAAGCAGGAAAAACCACATGGCAGGAAAAATCTAATCTGAAATCAACGAGAAGTCAAAAATAATTTAAAAGTATCCGTCCTCGCCTTCCATTTCATGACGCGTCACCCCGACAGGCGCGCCCTGATCATTTTTTCGCTCACTGTGCAGCGGCCGACCGGTTTCATCGTAAAGGGTTTCGGTGCGCGTCCCGTCCCAATTAAACCACGCGCTTTTAACGCGGATCCCGCTGCGGTCATAGTCCGTCACTTCCCAAAGCGCGCCGTCATCCGTGTACGTAATTTCCGTGTAGGTACCGTCTGCGCGATGCTCCGTGGTCTTCCATTCCCGCTGATTTAAATCCTTCTTATCATATTTGTAATGATGCGTCACAACCGGCACTCCCTGCTCATTATAGCGGGTCTCCGCTTTGATCTTTCCGTCAATACGGTATGTCTTCTTGATTCGCAATATCCCGGCATCGTCATGCCCCTCTTCTGCGATCAAAAAACGGTCTTCATCCCAAACCTGCGTTTTTATGGGCGCACCGTTTCCGCCATAAACAATTTTGCGCGTCAAGATCACATTGCCGTCCTCAAATTCCTGAACTTCGAGCGGACGCCCCTGGCTGTCCAGGATAATCTTTTCACTAAGAACATTGTTTTGAAAAACAGATCGCGTGGTCGTACCGTCGGGATTTTTCGACTGCGTTACGTGAGGTTCCATTTTGACTGACTGAGCTGAAGCGGGCTGGCTACCTGCAAAAAAGAATGGTGTAATTACCAAAAGAAGAATCGCATAAACGTTCTTCATGAAGGCCTCCTCGATTGCTTTTATTATATCAAAAAATATCTCCTTTCTTGGAATGGAATCGGATTATTTATGCATTTTTCAACAACTAAAAGTTTAATAAAAGCTTTTTTGCACGCTAGACCGTCTGACTTAGCGCACATCAGGATACAATCGCGCCTTGATTCCTCTTATGTCAAACCCGCAGGAATGCAAAAAAATCAGCAGAATATTAATCCATTTCTGCCGTACCGGACCGATTTTTTTAAATCGGCGCGCTGAGGTCGTAACCGCGGTTTTCAAAATCATAGGGTGCGTGATATTCCGCAGTCGCTTAAAAAAATCGATATCTTCGAACGGAACATCCGAGCGAAACCCCCCAAGTTTGCGAAAGACTTCGCGTTTAGCAAAAAACCCTTGGTCGCCGTAAGAAAAAAAATGAAATCGCGTATAAGCGGAAAGCATTTTCAAATACCATCCCGCCTCGTCAAATCGCAAGCGAAAACGCCCTGCTTCAGCGCCGCTTAGTATCGTCTCACGTATGTGATTCAATCCGCCGGGAGGTAATCGGGTGTCGGCATGCAAAAAAAGGTAAATGTCTCCCCTTGCGGCCTGAGCTCCGGCGTTCATTTGCCGCGCCCTACCCTTCTCCGATTGGATGACGCGCGCCCAACTTCCGGCAATACTCACCGTGCGGTCGCTAGAGCCGCCGTCACAGACCAGGATTTCATCAGGTTTTTCTTGCGTCAGTTGATTTAAGGTTTCTTCCAGCACCGCCTCTTCATTCAGCGCCGGGATGATGACGGATATTTTCATTCAATCGCCCCCTGACAGCTGGAACCCGCGCCCGCTGTGCAGCCGAAACAATGATCCCCGGTCATTATGGGCCTCCCCTCAAGCTCCGGCAGGTCAATATCCCGTATATTCATGATCTTTCCGTTTCGAAGCGGCATGCGTAACACGCTATTGAAATCGCAGTCATAAACGCTGCCGTCCCAGCCCACATTTAAGGTATCGCGGCACATCAAACCGTCGAGCGTGGCGGGATTAAAATTTTGAATCAGCAGATGCACATACGCGTCATATGCTTGCGTCGCTTTCAGATACAATGCATAACGCGTGATCGGCATATTAGTAATGGTGTAGAGTCGGTTGAAAATTATTCCGAAATCACGCTTGAGGTTTTCCTTATAATCGGTTTCGAGCTTTTGCTGTGACGGCGGCAAATGCGCGCCAACCGGATTGTAGACTAAGTTTAAGATCAAGGGGCTGTCGGGTCGGCCGTATCCCAGCAGATTGAGCCGTTGCAGCGCGCGCACGGAAGCGTCAAATGTGCCCATACCGCGCTGTTTGTCCACATTCTCGCCGGAATAGCACGGCAACGAGGCTACGATTTCGACCTGCTGCGACGTTAGATATTCAGGCAAGTCCTCATAACCTCTTTCGTAAAAGACAGACAAGTTGCAACGGTCCATGACCCGCACGCCGCGCTCGCGCGCCGCATGAACCAAAAAACGAAAGTGAGCATTCATCTCCGGAGCGCCGCCCGTTAGATCGAGCGTCCGGACTTGTGAACGATCCAGGATACGCACGACCGCTTCGGCTGTTTCACGATTCATGTTTTCCTTCGTCCGGGTCGGTCCCGCTTCCACATGGCAATGAATGCACGTTAAATTGCATAACTTGCCCAAATTGACCTGCAGGGTGTCAATTTTTTTCTTCTGGAGTCGGTATCCCAATGCGGC
>JBFHCO010000056.1:0-11442 GCA_041585205.1 Candidatus Omnitrophota bacterium
AGCGCCAACAGCAGGAAGCCCTTAGGCAATTGCAGGAACAAAAGGCATGGGAAGAGGAGATGAAATGGCGCGATGATATCGGACTGTTGAAACAACAGCAAATTGATGCCTGGAAAAAAGAGGCGGGCGATAAGGCCGACGCATTGGTTAATCAATTGCAGGCCGTGCATCCGGATTTGCAAAAAGATCAGGCTCAAGCGCTGGCCAAGCTAATCGCGGACAATTTTAACAGCGGCACGCAGTTCTACATTGCAACCAAAGATATCGGGGAAGGAGCCGTCAAGATTCCGAAAGGTGCGCTTGTCGTCAACCATCAGGGTCAATTTCAATATATTTTACCGCCGACAGATCAAAAAGGATGGGTATTGAATGCTCCCCGTCAGGATAAAGATGGGAAAACCATCTTATTTGGACCGACCGCTGAATATAAACAATCCGCCGACGGACAAGTGACGGTAGATAAATGGAGGATCGGCTCCTGGAAATCGGACGGAAGTTACGGTGATCAAAATTATACCCTTTATGAGAATGACAATCAGATCGGTAATACGAAAATCACGCCCCCTCCAACGCAAGAGGAGTTAAATATTTTACAGAAAGCCCCCGGTAAAGGATTCGCGGCATTGCTCGGCTTAGGCGAAGGTGTCGCGCATCAATTGACGGGATCTGAACATGCGCTGCTTCAAGCTCAAGCGAATCATTTGAAGGCGAACGAACTCACGCCTGAAAGAATCAATGATGTCTTGGCTGAAATTGAGAAAAATCCTGCGGCTCAAAAAGAATTGGATCAGCGCGCTGCCAATGCGCGTGCCGCGATGTACTTAAAATATCTGATTGATCAGGGCGCCGTGATCTTGGATGGAAATGGAGATATCGCATATCCTCCCCCCGGATTTGCCAGAGATCAATTGCAGAATAAGCTGGCAGAATTGTCAGATCCCGCCAATTTACCCACAAATGATCCGGATCAAAAAGAATATTTACAGGATCTTCGCGTGTCAGCATTAATGACGAATTTCGGCACCGGAACGTCAAAAAATTTCGGCATTGCCACATTAGAGCAATTAGGAACCGCTATCTTGGCTCTTGCCATTACCCGCGGTAGGCCAATAGGAATGGCTGTCAATACTTATTACGGATATCAGTTTGTGAAGGACGCCCCGCACATTATTGATAGTGCTTTGGAGGGGGACCCTGAGGCAATCGGAAGTATCCTCGCAGGATTGGGTTTAATAGGAGTCGAATTCGGTATCCATAAATTGCCTCAAACGAAAACCCCGCCGGGCCCTCCGCCGGATATAACAACAACGACGCACCCTTCACTGCTCAAATGGCAGGAAGCGGGTCAAAAGGCAGGCCAATGGTGGGATGGCGTACGCAATCGATGGCAATCAGGTCCAAAGCCTGAAATTTCACCGGGTGAATTCATGAGGCCGGTTGAACCCACTCCGGCCAAGGTGTCGCCGGTGCCTGAGAGAGCCCCTGTCTCTCCCGGTGAAAAACCGCCGGTTGATTCAAAAGCTCAAACACTTCGGCCGGCTAAACCGGACGATACGGTTAATATTCATCTTTCCGATGATGTTCAAATGCTCCGAAACCTCGCTTCAGATATTCTCGATAACGCAGTCCAAAAGAGAAATGATATAAAGCGTCAACAAAATGAAATGTTCGACAAGCAAGAAATAAATCCTGGAAAAGCACGTCTTTTAAAGGATGAGATGAGCAAGGCAGACTATGCCATTAGTTATATGACGGATTTAATTGATGACATTAACTCAATGAATGATCTTATCGCAGAAAAGAATGCAATTTTAAATCGGCTGCATCAAATGGATCAGCCAGGCAGTCCCAAAGCACCGGAATTGGAAAGTCTTAAGAATCATTTTCGCCAAAGATTAAGTGAAATAGACGCAGCATTAAATGAAACCCAATTAAAGATTAATTTTGGGAAAGGTGACATCCCTCTTATCTTGGATCAAGTTCCCGGATTAAACCCAGCACCCGCTTCTCCTAGGTCTACACCCTCCGCAGCGCCTGACAGAACTCCCGTCGTTGAAAAACTTCCTCCCATCACGAATCTTGAAAAGACGCCAGCGGGAGGAGGGCCCTCTCCATCCAGTATTGAACGAACGCCGTTAGGCGGCGGGCCAAGTCCATCGGTTGCTCAACCGAAGCCGGTACCGACACTCGAAAAAACGCCGCTTGGAGGAGGAGCTCAAGCGGGTCCTTCGACAAAATCGATCCCAGTACTCGAACAGACACCTCCGATCGATGTGGCGCCTTCGCACCTCACTCAAACGCCTCCTTTATCGATTAAATCGACCAAACCGAAGACAACCGCTCCATCAACGCCTGCCGAAAGAGTTTCACCGGCGGAGCAGTTAGCGAGAGAAGGTACTCTGCAACTTCAGGAACGCTTGAATGCGATGAAAAAAGCACTCGAAAAAGCTAAGGAAGGGGATCTAGGTAATCCCGAATTGGCTGCTGATATTTCAAGGATGGATAACCAAATCAATATGATGAGTCGGGAGCTTTTAAGAAGAGATCAGGCCGCTTCAAAAGCTGCTGATCAGGCATCGATCGAATCGACCGAGCTTTTGCAGGATAGATTGAACTCGATGAAAAAACAGCTTCAAAAAGCAAAAGACCAGGGAGTTTCATCTGATGATCTTTCAAATATGCAAAGACAAATCGATATCGCGCAAAGCAAATTGTCAAAAAGACAGATCGCCGATTTAAGCAAAACAGGGCCTATTCCTGACGTATCAAAAACTCCACCTGCAAGTACGAAACTTTATTCGCATCCGGCCGCCGCCGTTATCGCATTATTTCCTTCACTCATGGAAGCGATGTCCAAAATGACACCGGGCGAAATTTCATTGAGCGTGGGTGTGCTGACAACAGGTATTCTAGGAATTTTGGGACCCTGGCTGGGTCCGAAACTAAAGGCGTGGTTTAAATCTCAGGCCTCTCAAAAGCCACAAAAAGTGCCGGCAGGTTTGCGACCCGAACAGCCAACTTCGGTCAAGCCTCAGCCGAAAGCGGAAATGCCATCGGTGGGGGAAGGTCAAATCGTGCCGGAGGCGCAACCGAAGGCTCGGCCTGCACCCTCGCGCGCCCAGGCACAGCAGCTTGCGCAAGATGCGCTACAGCTTAATACCGAACTAAACCAGATTAATCAGGTCATTGCTAAGCTAAATAATAAAGATGCGATTACCAATACCGATTTGACTGGCATACAAGGAGTACCGGACGGAGGTATCCACATCTATAATCCAACGGATGCGGGTTATGCGCCATGGGCTAAAGCATTGATTCAAGAGTTTACTAAGCGGCAACAAAAGCTTCAAAATCAAATCAAAGAATTGAATATCAAACGCGTCGAGGTTAATCGACAATTTGGAGATTTGATGGAGCAGCTTGAAGGTCCTCAGCAACCTTCGGCAAGTCCCGGGCCCGGGCTTGACCTGGTCGAGAGCACACCACCGCCCCCACGACCGTCAGGTCCGGGAACAAAACTGTATTCACATCCGGCGGCGGCCATTATGGCGATGACGCCCGCAATTCTGGATGCCTTAACAAAACTGACACCGACCGAGATTCTGGTGGGCGTCGGTCTGATGTCAACCGCCTTGATTACCTTTCTGATGTCCCGGCTGAAGCCTAAAATGAAATCCATGATGAAAAATCGCTCGCTTCCGATCATAGAACCTGAAACGATAAGACCGGTTCTCCCGGAAGGCATGGATGCCGCACATATTGCAAAGATGATAAATACGGGAATGACCTCTGAACGACCCGGACATTCCTTTGGGGTGGGAACAAAGTATTATCTTGAATCACCGCCTGAAATCCAAGCGGGAATACGCCAACATCTGATGAATGTTATGACGCCGGAATTGTTCGCAAAAACGATGCAAAGAATGAAACAAGTCGGGCTTCTTCAACAACTATTCAACGACAACCCATCAACCGTAGAATCGTTGCACAAGGGCCTCACGTTGATGGACGCTCAGAAACATCCATCCTTTACGAATTTGCTAAAACTAGGTTTGGATGAAAATATCCCCGCACATGGTACAGCCGATATGCATACATTCATGCAAATCATTTTGGACGGTAAAATCGATTCCGCATTTTTCGGCACGTTGACTCGCGGTGATCCGACCTATACGGCGGGACCTCACGGGCCCTATTACGTCGTCGTAGAAAGGGGCCCCAACTGGCAGAAATCAAGCAATCATGCGGCATACGTTGTTCCCGATGTAATCGCAAAAAATTTTCTATTAAAGATGTTGGATGAAGCCGTGAAAAATAACATCATCGATGGAAATAGCGCTAAGAACATACGCAATAAGATAGTGACTTATGATGACTTCGTAAGAAATCCGAATAGCCCGGGAAGAGCTCCTTCGGGGGACCAGTCTTCGGTTCCAACCCAGCCGGATTTAATGTCAAAACTTTATGATTCCATTCAGAAAAAAGGCGATGTGAGGAGTTCTGACGGAAAGCGAGTGTACACTCCGCAGGACGTGATCGATCGAATTCAGACATCCATCAAAAATATCCGAGACAGCGGAGCGGAATCGGTTCATCCTGATTGGATGACCAACATCCCGAATGCTTGGAGACAACAAGCGATACCCTTGCTGCAGCTTGAAGCCTTATTTAATCAAATCAAAAGTAAAGGTAATATCAAGAGCACCGATGGTAAAAATGTTTACTCGCCGCAGGATGTGATTAATCGCATACAAGATGTTATGAATAAAGGCAAAGATATTAACACGGTCCCTGGGTATTGGCGTCAGGCCGTTGATAAAATCCTCAACCAGGGTAAGCAGAAGCAGGTACCGTCTCCGGGGGATAAAATGAGTATGGCGCCGGGGACGCCGGGGGTCGGTACACCTTCTGTAACGCAGCCGACAATTACTGACTTAGATAGCTTTCCGACTATGGTGGCGATGGCGCCACAGCAACCAGGAAGCCCATTTGGTCCGCAAACGATGACGGATGTGCTGCTGGCACCGCCCGGCTTGGGTCCGCCATTAACGCCAACGCAGCCGGCGGGACCGCAACCTCCCGGCACCACATCACCACCATCAACCGTTTCTCCACAGGCTCCGGGCTTGCCCACGACCAGCCCAACTCCGAGCCCGGGAATGCCCGGAGCCTTATTACCCCCGCCTTCAACGCAACCAACACCGACGGGGCCATTGCAACCCGCGGCGCCATTACCACCGTTTGTCACCGGTTCACCGGTTCCAAAACAAGCATCGTCGCCGGGCCCTAGCATTCAATCGGTACCAAGTTCAGTGCCATCGCCGCCGGCGGGAACGCAGCCGCCTCCCGGCGCCAAAGCGCCTCCGGGTCAGTCCATTTGTTATGTTATCAAGTCCATTCCAAAAACACCCGTGGCGTGACGACAGGAAGATCGATTGACGGAATTCCGTTACTTGAGATAGACTTTTCTTCATGCGTATGGCTTCGACAATCGCCGGAAAAGGTTCTTATATATTCGAGGCGCTTTTATTTCTATTTGCGGCATCCCTTTTTCTGACGCTTGGATCTGATTTCCGACCTCATTTTCTGGTCCGGCTCATTTACGGCGCTTTGCTTATCGCCGTATTTTTTGCCCTATACCGCTCCAAGGCCGTTTTTCGAACTCCCATCGATTGGCCGGTTTTGATGTTCGGATTTGTAACAGCCTTTCAATTTGTGCGCGGTTTGGACGGTGCGATGATGTTGTCCATCGGTGATGTGCAAGATCCGGAAACAACCGCTTTTTATCACCGCTACCTCTGGGCTGCCCTTACTTGGGGGCTTTACTTCGGTCTTTTCATCGTCAGTTACGGCTGGATGAGGAGCCGGGCGTCTCTGCACCGCTTTCTCTATGTGCTGGCATGGTGCGGCTTTTTTTTGGCGATCAATGCCATTCCGGCATTATTGAAGCATGGGCGGGGGATGCCGGGCTATTTGGACGAGTCCGGTGAGTTCAGCTTCTTTTTTCCGTTTTTATATTTCGCCGAATGGGTGACACAGTATGTGATGACGCGATCCAGCCATGTGAACTGGATCGGGGATCTCATGGCCATCGGTTTTTTTGCGGCCGTCGCCGTTTTATTTTATGCGCATGAAAAACTGAAGGAGGATTTACGGCAGCTTCGACATGGTAATTATCAAGTGAGGTGGGTTCCCAAAGCCGTCCTTTGCGGAGTTTATTTGGTAGTGGCATTGACCATTGCATCAGGCATTATCCCGCTTTTGGCGCGCGGGACGACCGGTTTATTAGCCATTTGTTTTACAATTTATTTGCTGCTGCATGTCGTCAAGCGGCCTTCCAAGAATCGCATCCGCAACACCGCGGTGTTAATCCTGGTCACAATGGCTTTCGTCTATTGGTCGACAAATTGGCAAAGGGCATGGAACGAATTTTTTGGGCCGGGTAAAAATCCGGTGAAAATTGAACAAATATTCGGTCCTACGCAAGTAGAAGGAAGTCGTCGCGCGATACGGATTTTCAAGGAATACTGGCCCATCGGAGCGGGGACGAAAGGTTATGCGGCGGTTTCGGGCTATTTCGCTACGCCCGGGACAGAAAGCGATGTGGTCGCAGCCTTTCAGGCTCTCAACCATTATACCCATACTCTCGCGGAAGAAGGTTTGGGAGCGCTGCTCTATTTCGCGTTTTTACTTTCTTTTTTGATTGCTGTCATCAGGGGGCTGATACGGACACATAGCCGTTTCAAATATATTACGGCAAATGCCCTGTTCTGTTTATGGTTATTACTTTTTGTGCACGCGATTATCATTGATTCGCTTCAAAGATTCCCGATCGCGTGTCTTGTCTACATATTGATGGGAACGATACTCGCCGCCGTCAGCCCGCATTTTGAAAATGAGCTAAACTAGATCATATTTTACATTTGTCTTAACCTTGCATAACTTCATTAAATTCAATGCGATGTATCGATAATATTCCGAGCCATTGATTTGACAAATTGGCATAAACAGGTTATATTTCTGAACCTTTTTAAAGTACTTTATTAAGTACGTAACCCACAGATTCTTTGCTCCTGGCACTTGGCACAATCTGAGCGGTTCTTATGTGAGTCAACGCTCACAGAACGGAGCAGTCGTGCGTCATATTGCCGGGGGAGACATTCTCATCATCTATCTTGCCGCAGCATTCCGCTGCGGTGATGTCTATTCATCCAGCCGTGATCATCGAAATCAATTTAAGGCAGGTCTCCGTCCTTAAATGCGCTTGATCGCCATTCCTCTCATCTTGCTTTTCTTGATTGCAGATTTGTCCGTTTATCCGGTCAAGTCCGCTCAGGCCGATCTTGCCGCTGCCGTTTCTTTTCCCGCGAAAATCAATCTTCCCGCTGAGCTGGGTACGGTGACAGAAGCTTTCAAAGGCGATTCCCGAAGGCTGATTATTTTAATCCGGGATGCGCACGATGTTCCGCAAGCCCAATTGCAAATCCGCCATACCATAGAGTATCTTCAGCGTATTTACGGAATCCAATTGATCGGTCTCGAGGGCGCTTCGGGCCCGCTCGATCCTCAATTTTTGAGAAGTTTTCCGGACAAAGAAAAGCTGACTGAGGCGCTGCAGGATTATCACGAGCGCGGTGAATTGACGGCCGGTAACGCCGCTGCCATATTGAGTAATTATGAGGGTTCATATTATGGAATAGAAGACGCGGATTTGTATGAAACAGCCGTAATGATGATGTTGAGAGGATTGTCACAGCAACCGGAAATTCTTGGCCGCCTGGAGAAGATGGCGGCAGACCTTCAGATGAAAAAAAAGGAGGTCTATTCTGAGGACTTATATATAGTCGATACGGTGTTGAATCAATATGAACGTCACGAAATCACCTTTCTTGAAGCGTTAGAGAAATTGTCCCGCGTCCGGAAACCCGAGCGCGGCAGCGTCTTGTCCGTCATGTCGGATGAAATCAAGCGGGAAGCGCAAATCGGAGAAGACGCGAATGCCGCAATCAGAGCGCTGAGCCGCGATTTCAAAAACATCCTGCAAAAAAAGGCTTCTTTCCATGAGGGGCAGCATCATTTAAAAAAATATCACGCGTTAGAGCAGAAGGAAAAGACGTCGGCCATCACGGCGAATTTTTTTCTCTATGAATTAATGCGCATGGCTCGATCCCTGAATTTGGACGATTGGTTTCGCGAAAAAATGCGGAACATCCCGGAACTAAGCGATTGGAGCGGCCACGAGGAATTATTTAAGCGTTTAGCGGGGCCGCAAATGCTGCATGATTTTGAGGACTATGCGCGCCAATTGAAGGCGGAGCTGCTTACGACGGAAGTGCAGCGCGCACTGGATGTGCAAAATCGTGCGCTTTTGCTGGCGGAAAAATTGGCCCGTTTTGAAATGAGTTACGATCAATGGCGGGAGTGGGAAGCGCGCAGCGAAGCTATGAAGGTGCTTTACCCGTCTCTGTGGCCCGGTCTTTTGGATCATAACGGTTTTTACGAAACGAATATCGCGCGTGACCGCGCGTTTCATCACAATATTTCTGAACTGATGACCGAAACCGGTCAGTCAGTTGCCGTGATCGTCGCGGGTGGATTCCATACGCAGGGACTTACGGAACATTTCCGAGGCAGCGGTTTGTCCTACCATGTGATCGAGCCGTCCATTCGGCAATTGCCCGAGGAATCCCGGTATGTGCGTCACATCCGCGGGGATGTTTCGTGGAGTCGGCATTTTGAAGTTCATGATGGCAGAATCCGTCTTTATCCCTCCTTTATCCGTGCCATTCGCTCACGCCTGCTCGCATCCGGCGCGGATACGCGTCTTTTGAAACATTGGCGCGACAACCTGATTCGAGATCTGGCGGCGCAGAACCGGATCGGCGAAAGCCGTCGCTATACGAAATTCATCGACGAAATCGCAGGCAATCGTGCCGTCTACGCTGAGAACCCCTATTTGAAAAAATTAAAACAACAATGGCTGGACAGAGTTGACCGCTTTTTTGATCGTTTTACCGCACTCAATCAAAGCGGAAAACTCAACGTTCAGCGGGTGACTGAATTACTCCGCTCCGCTTACTTGACGCCGCCGGTCTTGGGGGCCGTGTTGGATTCCGATGCAGCGATTCCGGACCCTCGAGGAAGGGATATTTTTGCGGATCGCGTGCCGGAAAAGCGGTCAGAGCTGCGATCGGAGAAAACATGGTACCGCCATATGCAGGGCGTGCGCGCCTTTAAGAAGGAATTCGAACACACCACGGGTTTGACCGTTGAGCAGGCATTGCCTTCGGGCAGAAGCCTCCATTATGAAGCTCCCGGAAAGGGGGTTCACGGGAAACGCGGGGAATATCGCTTCGGTTGGGATAAAATCGTAAATATTCTGAGGAGGCGCTGGATGGAAGGCGGAAAATGGGAGGACATCCGGAATGGAATCGACGCCCAGCAAGTGCGTTTTTTTCACGCCGTGGAAAATCAGGAACCCGTCGAGGCCCTCCATGTTTTAACGGATGATCCCGAAATGCGCGGTATTTTCATTGAATTGATGTTTGATGAGTTCGGTGAATATCGATTCGGTGATAAGGGCGCTATACAAATCGGTTTGTTGAATGCGATGCGGGCTTATTATAAAGCGGTTCGTTCTGAAATTCGCATGCCCGAATTCGAATTAAACGACACACAAGTTATAGAACCGGAAGGGTCCCTCATCTTTTTAGTTCAGGCAGGGCAATCCTTTTTGATTCATGCGGAAAGCAGGAAGGGGAAGCAAAAAAGGGAAGTTGAAAGATATGAATTAAGTCTTAAAGACGGAAAGGAACTATATGTTCTAAATCCGCTGACGCATGCCGCGCAGGACCGATGGAACCGCGATATGAGCGAGCACTATCATCTGGAAGTGATGTCGGACGGAAAAATAGCCGTCTTCAGCCGGGATGCTTTGGATGATCCCGAAGCTTATGACGTGGTGGTGAAGCCGGGTCAAGCGCTGAAGGCATTTTCTCGTTCGGAAGTAAGGTCAGATGCATCGGATGCCGAGGACATGATGCGCAATCTGAAGCGCTTTTCTGCTGCCCGCTTGAATCTTGCCCTGGCTTACCTCCTAAGCATCCGCAATTGGGATTCGGAATTATTTTCGCTTTTTGAGGAAGTGTTGCCTGTGCTTGTGATTTTAGGACCGTCCCGCATCAACGGTATGAACGTCCTGATGCGCGCAATCCATCAACGAAAAAAAGCGGAGATTGCCGACGCTCAAAGGACCATCGTCCACGCTCAGGTGAGCCGGATACGGGAAGGGCTGGAGGAAGTGATCCAGTCTTTAAAAGGATTGGAAATGAAATCGAAAGAGGCGGGCAGGACGCGTGAACCGAGAGTGTCTCAGGCCATCATGCAAATACGGGCTTCGGAAATCAGTCTGTCTCTCGTGCCGATCCGAGAATTTCACCATGCTGTCAGCTCTGTGGAATATGCCAATCAAGTTTTAAGAGATGTGATTCAATGGCCGCCGGACCCCGCATTTAATGACGAGCAGACACAGGAGTTGAAAACCGCATCCGGGAAACTGGGCGGTCTGTCGGCGGAAATGCACTCACTTTATTCTCTGTACGGCGATTTTCTGAGACATCCGGAAATTGCCGGCAGACCGTTGCTCAGCCGGTCTGAGATGAGGATTAAAACCGCGCGCCATCCGACACCGCTGACCATCGCTGAACAGCAAAAGTTGAAATCTGTTCTGGCGCATGCGGTCAACGATGTTTTTAAGGAATACAGCAGTGCCTTCGGGCCGGAATTCGACGCGGGCGATTTCGTTCAATTTGATTTGAGCACGGCGAGCGGGCGCAAAGGAAAATTGACGGTGAAGGCAAAGCTGCTGGATGTCCTTTCAAGGCATGAATATCTCGAGATAGCCGAAATCATTCAAACGCATAATTTGCAAATAGAATTGCTGCGTGCCGAATTTGAGCAGGAAACGACGATTTCAGACGCCCTTGTCAACAAGGTGAGCCAGTTATTTTATGACATCATCAAGCGTCATGCGGAGGGGGTCCGGGGAACGGAAATCTTCAAGCCCCATTTGAAATCCTGGATCTGGAAGCGGGTTTCGGTGACGCCGCCCTATCGATTTGTCTTTGGGTTCAAATCAAGCCATGCGCGCTCAGAAGCCAGATCGTCCGCGAATAACGACGAGCAACTGCGGTTGAATTCGGTTTATGTGAAAAAGAAACTAAACGCCGGAAAAAAAATAATCAACCGGATGCTCATCGAAGACCGCGCTTTAGTGCAGGATATTTATCAATACCTGGAACTGTATTTGCGAATGTCAGAGTCAAGGAGCCGCATCAGAAAGCAGCTCAGGAAGCGGGGGGTCGGACCCAAAATCAAGGACCGGCTGAAGGAGGCGCTTTACATTACACATCTCGAAGACGATCGTCTCGGTCGATGGCTTGC
>JBFHCO010000057.1:0-10964 GCA_041585205.1 Candidatus Omnitrophota bacterium
CCGGAAGCCATAGCGCAAGTCCTTGAGGCCTGAAAGCAAGCAACGCATAAAAGGCGGCGAACGAAAGTAAAATCATTCCGAAGAGCCGCTCCACCCAAACCATCCAAACACCTGAACGTGGCAATTTATGCAGAAGGCTGGAAAAAGTACCCAGCACCAGATACGGCGTCCCAAGGCCGAGCGATAAAACAAAAAAAATCATAAAGGCAAACGCCGGTTCGCCGCGCGTACCGACAAAAGTCAAAAGCGCAATAATGGGAGGCCCGATGCAGGGCGCGGCGAAAATACCCACAAAAAGGCCCGATATATATATACCGAGCAAATTCATTTTGTGATGACCGCCGATTTTATTGACCAACCATGCCGGTATTTGAAAGGTATACAGGCCAAACATGCTGAGCGCTAAAATCAAAAGCGCGATGGAAATTCCCAGTAAAACCCATTTATTTTGAAGCAAGGCACCGAACATTTCCCCCGTGATAGCAGCCGCTACGCCAAGCAAGCTGTACATGGTCGCAATGCCCAACACGTAAAGAAAGGCCTTCCCGAACGCTTTCCAGTGATGCACGTCTTTTTGTCCACCGAACACGGACACCGTGACCGACATCATCGGATAGACGCAGGGAGTCAGGTTCAAGCCAAGACCCATTAAATAAATACCCAGTAAAGTGAGTGAACCGCCCGGAATCTCAAGCATGGTTTTATAGCATGGGGTAAACGATCAATCCCGCCAAATAAATTATGTAAAGTGCAAGCAGCATCAGCCCGCCTTTTTTCGTAAGGATACCGTCTTTTCGGAACAAAAATATCATCCCGAAAATAAAAATCAGCATCCAAGGAAAAGAATAAACCTGCGTGAAACGCGTCAATGTCAAAGGATTAATCAAAGCAGATATACCGGTAATTAAGCCGAGGTTCAGCACATTGGCGCCGACAATATTGCCGATCGATAAGTCGGATACGCCCTTACGCGCCGAGACAATGGCTGTGACGAGTTCCGGAAGCGAGGTACCGACTGCAATGACGGATAATCCGATAATGACGGAGGGGATTTTCAGCATCTGGGCGATCGCGATCCCGGATGTCACAAGCAACCGGCTGCCAACGATGACCATGAAAGCGCCGAGTGAAAAAATCAAAATGGAACGCGTCATGGTTCCCTCAAAAACCAACACTTCTTCGACCGTTTCTTCTTTTTGCTTTTTTTTCCGCCGCATATTCCAATAATCGAAAAAAAGGTAAAGGACCGCGAGAAGCACGAGCGCACTTCCGAATGCCCGACTCATATAAAGCGAGAGTGAAAATAAAATAACAAGGATGGCGGAACCGACCATCCAGGCCGCCCTCACTTTGAATTCCCGAAGATCGATCCGGATCACCGTAATTAAAGCCGATATGCCTACAATCAAGCCGATATTGCATATGGCAGAGCCTACGGCATTTCCGATCGCGATCCCGGCGTCACCCATAAAACTTGCCGTGGCCGAGACCACGAGTTCCGGGGTCGTGGTCGCAAGACTCACCAGCGTTCCGCCGACCACAATGCGCGGGATACGCATCCGGTGCGCGATATCGACGCTGGACTCGACGAATAACTCTCCACCTTTAATCACAAGCGCAAGCCCCAAAGCCAACCAGACCAGTTGCATGATCATTTTATGTCTCCTTTAAACGACGTGTCATAGTCCATGTTTTTTCATCCAAGCGCGGAAAAGCTCTTCGCTCTGCGGTACGACCACCGCCCAAATTTTATCTTTTGCTTGAAGTTCCGTAAAGCCTTCCGGAATCAGAATGGCTTTTTTTCGGCGGATCGACGTTAAGACCACACCGTCCGGTAAATCCAGATTTCTAATCGCCATGCCGACCAACGGGGAGCGGGATGCAATCACAAAATGGATCTGAACGGTTCCGCTTGCCGTCGCCTCTTGCTGCTCCAGCCGGTCCAGGAGCATCGAGCGCTTCGCGCTCACTTGCGTATAAGCGCGGAATACATCTTCCGCGTTTAAAACCCCGACAACTTTAGAGGGGTCCAGGTGATGGACGACCGGCATTTGTTTCAAGTGTCGCGTCATCATAAGCTGAGCGGATTCGCTCAAAGAATCATCGGGAACGCACGCTTCTCCGCAAGGCGTTGCCACATCATCGGCCACAATTAAAGACATATCTTTTTCAAACAGAATTTCTTCTATTTTTTCAGGCTGAATCACCCCGTGTAAGCTCCCCGCATCATCCACGACAAAAAAGGTCTTATGTTTATTGCCCTTTTCCCCCATCAGCTCGACCAGTTTTTTAACCGGCATATCTTTCGGCACTGTCATAAAATCTTTATCCATCGCGTCCCGCACCTGGATGGCTCCCAAGTATTTCGCTTCTTCCAGGGACTCGATATCCACGCCGCGCTTTTTTAATTTCACGGTATAAATGGATTCTCTTTTTAATAACTGCGCTAGGGATGTGGAAACCACCACGGCCATCATGATGGGTAAAATCATCCGGTAGTCCCCCGTCATTTCGAAGACGATCAAGATTGCCGTGACCGGAGCATGCGCCGCGCCCGCAAAGACGCTTGCCATTCCGACCAAGGCGTAAGCCCCGGGGGGCGCAACGGGAAAGGGAAACCGTTGGTAAAACAGATTTCCGACTGTGTCGCCCAGCACGGCGCCGATAAAAAGCGCCGGAGCGAAAACGCCGCCGGAACTTCCGGAGCCGAGTGATATGGAGGTCGCGAATATTTTCAAAAATATCAGCAAGAACAAAACATTGAGCGCCAGATTTCCGTGCAGCGCCGCTTCAATCGTTTGAAGCCCGGTTCCGAATATTTGCGGAAAAAAGAAGCCGATTAAGCCGATTAAAAGCCCGCCCACGGCCGGTTTCAGCCACTCGGGAAACTTCCAACCGTCAAAAAGGGTTTCTGAACGGTCCAGGACAAAAATATAAAGAAGGGCCGTGAAAGCCGATAAAATTCCGAGACCTAAATACAGAAAGATTTCAAAGGGATGCCAAAGACTGTAAACCGGCGCAACGAAGGCCGGTGAATCGCCGAGATAAATGCGGCTGATGATGCTGGCTGAGACGGCGGAAACCACCACGGTGCTCAACGCGCGGGCGCCGAAATCCCGCAAAATGACTTCCAATGAAAACATCACCCCCGCAATAGGGGCATTAAAAACGGCCGAGATACCGGCCGCGGCACCGCAGGCGATTAAATTCCGTATGCGGGATGTGTTTAATTTCAGAGCTTGTCCGGTCGAGGAACCCAAGGCGGACCCCACTTGCACAATCGGACCTTCACGGCCCACCGAAGATCCCGAACCGATCGCAATCGCGGACGCAATGGCCTTGACGAGTACGACAATCGGCCGAATTTTACCGCCACGCAACGCGATCGCAACCATCACTTCCGGAACGCCGTGTCCTTTGGCTTCGGGGGCCAAAAAAGTGACCAAAAGACCGACGACCAGACCGCCCAACGCCGGAATTAGGATGATCCAGTAGCGCCCCATAAAACCGAGCGCCTGCTCACCGCGGCCGAAGAAAAGTTCGGTGCTGAATTCAATGCCGCGAATGAATCCGACGGTGACGAAACCGGTGGCAATCCCAAGCAAGGCCGCTACGAGGAGCGGAACGGCAAGACGCGAGGAATAAAGCCGGACTGAAATTTTCTTAAAAAAAGCGGATTGTATCATCGTATCGGTGAAACCGTTTTTTAAACGAACAGCAGTATGACGCCGGTCACAACCAAGTTGCCCAATGCCACGGGGAAAATCCCCTTCCAGCCGAGTTCCATCAGTTGGTCATAACGAAATCGAGGGAGGGTCCATCGCACAGTCATAAAAAGCCAACAGAAAAAAATGACCTTAAAAGTGAACGAAGCGATTTGCAAGATGACAACGGTAAGATGCGGAATGGCGATCATGGTACCCCAGGGAAAATGAAATCCGTCCCGCAGGAGATACGGCACCTGCCAGCCGCCGAAAAATAAAGTCGTCGTCAGGCACGCAATCATGATGGTTTCGATAAAATCGGTGAAATAAAACATCCCGAATTTCATCCCGCTATACTCTGTAAAATAGCCGACAATTTCCGATTCCCCTTCCGGCATATCGTAAGGAATTCGTTTTGTTTCGGCGATCCCCGCCGCGAGAAAGAGGAAAAACCCGACCGGCTGCGCCAAAATACCCCACAACGGAAGCCAACCCCAGAGCAGCTGCCCTTGCGCGCGAACCAGCTCCTGGAGATCAAGGGTTTGATAAACCATAACAACGCCGAAAATGGTCGCGCCTAATCCCAATTCATAGGCCAGCATTTGGCTTGAGGCACGCATGCTGCCCAAAAAGGCATAATTACTGTTTGAAGCAAAGCCGGCGAGAATCACGCCGTAAACCCCCATCGACATCATCGCAAATATATAGACGAGCGCCACGTTGATCGGGGCAACCTGCAAGGGGATCTCTTGTCCTTTCCAAATCAAAATATCGCCGAACGGAATCGCGGCAAACCCGACCAGTGCAAAGGTTAATGATAGAATCGGGGCAAGCGTGTGTAAGAATTTGTCACCGAACGGCGGCACATAATCTTCTTTCGTGAACATTTTGATGGCATCCGCGATCGGATGAAAAAGCCCGAGTTCATTGAAAGGGCGCAGCAACCAGTTGAGGGGAGCCGCCCATTTCCAAGGAAGCGTGATGAACGCGCGGTTGGCGCCGATACGGTCCTGCATCACCGCACTTTGTTTGCGTTCAATCCAGGTATGCAGCGCCGCAAAATTGATGACGCCGAAAATGACAATGCCGGCCAGGATAACCGTGATCACAATAGCCCCTCGGCTTGTTCCAAATCGGGAATGGTGGGCGCCGCCATTTGCGGAAGTTCGTGTCCGCCTTCTGAAGCTACCTTTTCGTAAGTAAGCCCTTTAAAGTAAGGGATTTTCAAAACCATCTCATCAAAAATCTCTTCGGTCCGGTCGAAATGAAGGTGTATGCCAAGCGCCTTAGCCAGTTCGATCAAAATTTTCCATTCAGGTTTGGACTCCCCCAACGGTTCCAGCACTTGATTGAATTTTTGAGTGCGGCCTTCAAAATTCGTGAAGGTGCCTTCTTTTTCAATATAGGTCGCGGCGGGCAAAACCATCTCAGCCCATTCGGAAGTCACGCTGTGATTGGAACCGATGAAGGCGCTCCAGGAAACTTTTTCAAAAGCCGCGCGGATATTCATATGACTTAAATGTTCAAACAAATCCTGTCCGAAAACCACCACCCCTTCGACAGCCCCTGCCTCGCAATCCCTGACCGCCGCGGCACTTTTAATGTTTTCTTCCTTGTAGCCAAAGGCTTCCGCCCCTCTTGAATTCGGATTTTTATCGGCCCGGATCAAGATATCGTCTTCAAATCCGGGAGGATTGGGCGAAACCAGCACGACATGTTTCGCCTGCAGGGAGTCTTTAAAAATTTGCTGGGCTAAAAAGAGTTCTTCGTTTGAAAGTTGCGGAGACAAAAAGACGGCGATTTTGTTCCGGGCGTTTTGAATTTTTTGCGCGAGATCCCGCAATATTTCATCCCAAGCAGGCTCTTCCACCTTGCCGCCGATGCGGCGCAGAGGTGTTTCAATACGATTATGATCATGGTATTTGTATCCGTAACGGCCTTCGTCGCACATCCACCATTTGTTGACATTCTCGTTGTAGCGGGGTTTTAAGCGCTTCACGCGCTCCCCTTTACCGTGATGCGGACGGTCCGTATTGTATTGAACTTGAATATTGCAGCCCCGCGCGCAGCCGTTGCAAAGCGTGTCCTTCGATTTCAAATACCAAACCCGGATCTTGAAGCGAAAATCCCGGTCCGTAAGCGCCCCGACAGGACAGATGTCGACGACATTGCCTGAATAAGGGTTGTTCAGCTCTTTACCCGGAAACACGCTGATTTCTCCGTGCGCCCCGCGGTTGATGATGCCCAGTTCGGAGGTCTTTGAGATTTCATCCGTAAAACGCACGCAGCGCGAGCACAAGATACAGCGTTCGGCATCGAGCATGACGGTCGGGCCGACCGGCACGGCTTTCGGTTTTTTGATCTTATCTTCATTCAGCCGGCTGTCATAGAGGCCGTGCTTCATGTAATAATCCTGCAGCCAGCATTCCCCCGCCTGATCGCATACCGGGCAATCGAGTGGATGATTCAAGAGTAAAAATTCAAGAACATGCTGGCGCGTTTTCAGCACCTTTTCGGTATTCGTATGCACGACCATGCCGTCTTGCGCTTCCATGTGGCAAGCAATCTGAAGTTTCGGAATCTTTTCCACTTCGACCAGGCACATGCGGCAATTACCGGCGATGGAAAGACCGGGATGATAGCAGTAGTACGGAACATGGGTATCGAGCTGCTTCGCGGCTTCAATCACCCGCGTTCCCTTGGGAACTTCGATTTCTTTTCCGTCAATCGTGATTTTCGGCATTCAAAAAACTCCTGATCACTAAGCGGTCACCAGGTCTTCTGCGATCGGACAATCAGGCGAGTCGCATTTTCCGTTTTGAATATGATGTTCGAATTCCTCTTTAAACTTTTCGGGATAACTCCGAAGCGGCATGGCCGCCCCGTCCGCCAAAGCGCAAATCGTCGTCCCGCCCATAAAGGAACAAATATCCAGCAGATTTTTGATATCCTGCGAGCGCCCGCGCCCCTTGGAGATACGCTTCAGAATGCGGTACACCCAACTCGTGCCCTCGCGGCAGGGTGAACACTGACCGCAGGATTCATGCGCATAGAAACGCATCGTGACAAGTAAAGCCTTCAACATGCAGGTCGTTTCATCCATCACAATCACACCGGCCGACCCGGCCATCGTCTTTTTCGCGCGCAGCTGATCAAAATCCATCCCGACCTCGATTTCATCCGGCGTCAGAATCGCGGCGGACAGCCCGCCGGGCACAACCGCTTTGAGTTTGCGGTCATCCCGGATGCCGTCGGCATGATCATAAATGATGTCTTTTAACGGAATCCCCAGCGGCAATTCATAAACACCCGGTTTTTTCACATGACCCGAAACACTGAACAGGCGCATCCCGCCGTTTTTTTCCGAACCCAATTTCGAAAACCAATCCGCGCCGCGCTCCAAGATGAACCGCAGGTAAGATAGCGTTTCGACATTATTGATAACGGTCGGACAGTTGAATAACCCGACCACCGCCGGAAAAGGGGGTTTTAAGCGCGGAAACCCTTTTTTTCCTTCGAGTGATTCCAAAAGCCCCGTTTCCTCTCCGCAAATATAGGCACCGGCTCCGCGATGCACGACAATATCCAGTGCGTAACCCTTCCCAAAAATATCTTTACCCAAAAAACCTTTGGCGTAGGCCTCTTCCACCGCCCGCACGAGCGTCCGGTGCGGCCCGACGTATTCACCTCGGATGTAAACATAGGCCTTGTGCACTTGATTGGCATAGGCCGCAATGATCATCCCCTCGATTAAAAGATGCGGGACATGATTCAGAATGTATTTGTCTTTAAACGTGCCCGGCTCCCCCTCGTCGGCATTGACCACAAGGTACACGGGCTTGCCCGTATTTTGTGGAATGAAACTCCATTTCATGCCGGCCGGAAATCCCGCGCCGCCAAGGCCACGGAGATTCGATTTTTTTACTTCTTCGATCAATCCCTTGGGATCAAAACCTTCAAACGCCTTGCGGGCGGCTTCATAGCCGCCGTCTGCAAGATATTCATCCATCCCAAACGTTTTACCCGTCACAAAATATTTAGAAATAAGTTTTTCCATCATCCGTTCTTTCAATCATTTTCGGTCCCGCACGAGAACATCAAGTTCTCGGCGGGCCGTACTTGCGCATTGGCGCAAGTACTCCATGATTATTTTCTCTCAAGAACCTGATCAATTTTTTCAGGGGTAAGCGGTCCGATATATTCAGAGTCATTGAGCTGCATCATCGGCGCGATTTCGCAGGCGCCCAGGCATTCCACCGTCTGCAGGGATACCGATCCGTCTTCGCGCGCCTCGCCCGGCCGCAGGCCGTGTTTTTTTTCAAGATGGTCCAGAATCCGGTCGCCCCCCGCTAAGGCGCACGTTAAAGTTCGGCACACGTTCAGCCGCGTTTTGCATTTCGGCTTCCTGTAAAAAAGCGTGTAAAACGTGACCACTTCATGCACATCGATCGCGGGAATTTCAAGCAGCTCCGCGACGGCCTCTTCGGCTTCCGTGCTGACATAGCCGCAAGACTCCTGCACCAGGCGCAGGATTTCCAAAATGGAGGCGCGCTTCGTTTCATAGCGCGCCATAATGGCCTCGGCCTGTTTTTTGATTTCGGGTTTAAAAACGGTTTCGATCATCGGTCGAGCTCCCCGCCGATCATATTGACGGATCCGAATGTCGGCACCACGTCGGCTAAGAGCCCGCCATTGATCATCAAAGGCAGTGCGCCCATAATCGTAAAACAAGGCGGCCGGACGCGCACGCGATAGGGTTTCCCCGTGCCGTCGCTTATGACATAAAAGCCGAGTTCACCGTTCGCCCCTTCCACCGGAAAATAGGCTTCGCCTTTCGGCGGGCGAATACCGTGCCCCATCATGATGGATTTGAAGTGATTCATGAGGCCCTCGATATTGCCGTACGTGTCTTCTTTGGGCGGCAGCACCACGCGTTTATTTTTCGTTTCAATCGCTTCATAATCCTGCTTGGTGGCGCCCGCAAGCGTCGGATCCACCGCAGCGAGGCGGCCCGCGATGCTTTCGATTTTGCCGAGTTTTGCCTGATCCACCATGTCTTCGGCCGGCATCACATTGCCTTCCGTATCAAGCAAAACCGGTCCCGGCGGCATTTGATCGAAGGCCTGCTCGATGATGCGGAAACTTTGTTCCATTTCCTCCATGCGGCAAAGATACCGGTCGAGATTGTCCCCGTTCTCGCCGACCGGAATTTCAAAATCCAAGCGGTCATAGACCAGATAGGGCGTGGCGCGGCGCACGTCGAAATCCACGCCGGTGGAACGCAAAAAAGGCCCTGTGACGCTGTAAGCCAACGCATCTTCTTTTGAAATCGTGCCGGTATCTTTCATGCGGTCATAAAAGATGCGGTTTTTTGTGAGGAGTTGGTCGACTTCTTTGATCACCTTGCGGCTCTCTTTGATCGCCTCGCGGCATTTGGTTTCAAATTCCTTGGGAAGATCGCCTTTGACGCCGCCGACCCTGGCGTAGGAGATCGTCAACCGCGCGCCCGTAACCGCCTCGATCAATTCATAAAGAAATTCGCGCGCCTTGATGAGATAAAGAAAGACGGTAAAAGCACCAAGCTCCATCGCGGAGGCGCCGATACAGGTCAAATGATCTGTCACGCGCGACAGTTCACACATGATGACGCGGATATATTTCGCGCGCTCGGTGATATCCAGCCCGAAAAGTTTTTCAACCGCCAGGCAATAGCCGACATTATTGATCAAAGGTGATACGTAATTCAGCCGGTCGGTGTAAGGAATCACCTGCAAATAGCCGCTTTGCTCGGAAGATTTTTCAAAGGCTCGGTGCAGATACCCGATCTCCACATCCGAGCTGACGATTTTCTCACCGTCCAATTCAGCCACGATACGGACAATGCCGTGCATGGCGGGATGCGATGGCCCGATATTTAAAAGCATGGATTCGGTGCGAGTTTTTTTGTAAGTTTCTTGGGTCATGGTTTTATAGTACCGGGTACCGCGTACCGGGTACCGAGGGAAATACAATTTGGAATCCTAAATCCGAATGATTCATTTGAGTTATGATTTTTGTATTTATTTAGCGTTTAGGGTTTAATCTTCACGGTGCACGGTACTCAGTACACGGTACAACTTCAGTTCTTGGGACCAATCAACGGTTGTCTTTTATTGTACGGATAATCTTTGCGAAGCGGGTAGCCCACGAATTCTTCATACATCAAAATGCGTCTCAGGTCCGGGTGATTCGTGAACCGGATGCCGAACATATCCCAGACTTCGCGCTCAAACCAATTCGCGGCCGGCCAAAGACCTGTGAGCGAAGGCACTTCCGCGTCCTTTTCATCGACCTGGACCTTCACGCGCAGGCGATGGTTTTGAGCGGTGGAATACAGATGATAAACGACTTCAAAACGCGGCTGCCAGCCCATCTCCAGCCCGTCCACGGCCGTTAAATCCATCAGGACATTCATGTCAAATTCGGCGCTTTTTTTAAGATAGGCCATGAGGGAAAGAAGCGACTCCCGCTTGATCACGATGGTTTCATCGCCCCGGTGATTGTGGGCTGCTGTAATATCATCGGGAAGCTGTTCTTTTAATTTCTGATGCATCGCGAGTGTTTCCATTTCAAACTTCCTGCTTTTGCTTTTGAATTTTATCCTGAAGCTTCATCAACCCGTCCAGCACGTTTTCGGGGCGCGGCGGGCAGCCGGGGATATAAACATCGACCGGTATAATCGTGTCGATTCCCATCACGGTCGCATAATTGTCATAAAACCCGCCCGTGCACGTGCATACCCCGAAAGCCACCACCCATTTGGGATCAGCCATCTGATCATAAATGTGTTTTAAAACCGGCGCCATTTTGTGCGAGATAGTGCCCACGACAAAAAGCACATCCGACTGACGCGGTGAGAAACGCGGCAGGCCCGCGCCGAAGCGGTCGACATCGTAATGCGAACAGGCGGTCGACATATATTCCATCCCGCAGCATGCCGTCACAAACGGATACTGAAAGATGGAATACTTTCTCGCCCACCCAATCATGTCATTCAGCTTAGAAGTTAAGAATCCGCCTTGGGCGGATGCGTTCATTTCCATTCAAGAGCCCCCTCGATCCCGGACGGAACCGTCCAAGGTTCCGCCGGATCGCCCTCAACCATTAGGGTTGAGGGTTCCAAATCACTTAACATGACTACTTCCATTCAAGAGCCCCCTTACGCCACGCATATACGAAACCTATCATAAGGATGGTAATGAAAAACATCATTTCAACGAA
>JBFHCO010000058.1:0-10804 GCA_041585205.1 Candidatus Omnitrophota bacterium
CCAGAAAGTGTAACGATTCCGGTAAATTCGATGGTCCTTGAGATAACGGCGGTAACGTAACCAATCAATGGTGAAAAAGACAAAAACGATGCCGCCCACAACCGCAAGCAGGATATCTCCGCGGATTTTCAGCGCTTCAATTTCCTCGCGCGTCCATCCCCGCCCGCCGGCCGGGCTTGCCGCAAATTCGCCTTCGGTGGCCCGGATGATCGCAGAGACACCTGCTAAAATACCATTTTCGAATTCATCGCGGCGGAAATGGGGAACGATCACCTGTTGAACGATTTGACCCGCAAGCGCGTCGGGCAGCACCCCTTCTAAACCGTATCCGACCTCGATTCGGATGCTGCGTTCATTTTGAAAGATCAGCAAGATGACGCCGTTATCGCGGTCCGCTTGCCCCACTTTCCATTTTTCCGCGAGACGTATGGAAAAATCCTCAAGCGCCTCCCCTTCCAGACTCGGAAAGGTTGCCACTACGATCTGGTTCGTGGTCTGTGATTCATAGGCGCGCAGCGCTGCTTCCAGTCGGGATTCCGTCGGAGGACTGATAAGTTCGGCCGTATCGGTCACGTAATGGGCCGGGCGCTCGGGAACATCCAAAGCTAAAAGGAAGTTTCCGCTTAAAAGACAAAAGATACCGGCCGCGAGAACAAGGCGGGAAAATCGATTCACAGAAATCAGAATTTGACTTCCGGCGCGCGTGCCGCACCCTCTTCGGCTTCAAAATAAGCCTTTTCTTTAAATCCCATGAAGTTGGCGATGATGATATTCGGGAAAACGCGGCGAAGTGTATTGAATTCGCGGGCCGCTTCATTGAATCGCCGTCTTTCGACGCTGATGCGGTTTTCCGTTCCTTCCAATTGCGTTTGCAAAGCGAGGAAATTCTGGCTCGCCTTCAGCTCCGGATAACGTTCCACCACCACGAGCAGACGGCTGAGCGCGGAGGATAACTGCCCTTGAACCATCTGAAATTGCTGCAGGGCGGCCGGATTATCGATCATATCGGCTGAAATGTTCATCTGAGAAATCTTGGAACGGGCCTCCACGACGCCTTGCAAGGTTTCCCGTTCATGCGCAGCGTAGCCTTTGACCGTCTCAACTAAGTTGGGAACAAGATCCAATCGCCTTTGATACACGTTCTCAACCTGGGCCCAAGCGCTTGTGACGCCTTCCTCGGCCGTCACCAGTTGGTTATAGACCCCTCCGAATATAAGAAGCCATAAGACAACCACTCCCGCGATAATTGCGAGCGCAATCCATAACCCTTTCTTCATAATGTACCCCTTTCCTTTAGATTCATTGTATTCATCCGGGCCTTGCGAATCAATCGTGAATATGTCCGGCTTTGTATCCTTTTTGGATCATGATAAGATGCCCTTTATGTTGCTGGATGTGTCGGTTGTTTTGATTTTCATCGTGTATTCGGTCTCCGTTGGCTTCGCCCTGCGCCGTGCCGCTTCCCGGGGGATGACCGACTATTTTCTGGCGGGAAGGTCATTGAAAGGATGGCAGGCAGGCGTCAGCATGGCCGCCACACAGTATGCCGCCGATACGCCTCTTTTGGTCACCGGCCTGGTAGCCACGGCGGGCATTTTCTCGTTGTGGCGGCTTTGGGTCTATGCCATTGCCTTCCTGATGATGGGCTTTGTCTTGGGCGCCTGTTGGCGCAGGGCCCAAGTTTTAACGGATGCTGAATTTACGGAATTGCGTTATGCCGGCACCGGCGCCGCATTTCTTCGCGCCGTCAAGGCCGTGCACATGGGCACACTGATTAATTGCACGGTGCTTGCCATGGTACTCATTGCGGCCACGCGCATCGCCGAGCCGTTTCTCACATGGCATATGTGGCTGCCCGAATCATGGGTCCATGAAGTTGCCGCCTTTCTGGAAGCAGTGCGATTCCGGCTCACGGCTTTGCCGCCGGACGATCCGATGGTGTGGATACGCTCCGCCGATAATTTTATTTCAATTTTGCTCATCGTGGCATTCACGACGCTTTATTCCACGACCGGCGGCCTGCGCAGCGTGGTTGCGACGGACGTCGTTCAGTTTTCCATCGCCATGATCGCGACGGCCATTTACGCCTGGTTTGTAGTGGACCACATCGGCGGCTTGAGACAAATGGGAGACGGGCTTGTGAGTTTGTATGGCGATGCTTCTCGCCGAGCTCTGCTGGCTTTCGGTCCGCCGAACTGGAGCGATGCAACTCTCCTTTTTATAAGCGTCCTGGCCATTCAGTGGTTCGCTCAAATCAACGCGGACGGAACAGGCTATTTGGCGCAACGCACCATGGCCTGTGTCACCGACCGCGAGGCTAAAAAAGCCGCGGTCATTTTCACCTTCGCGCAAGTCTGTGTGAGAAGCTTGTTGTGGCTGCCGATCATTTTAGGACTCCTTGTAATTTATCCGGCCGGAGAGGTCCCGGGACTGGGGCAAGCTTCAGAGTCATTTCGCGTGGCGCGCGAAGGCACATTCGCCATGGGTATACGCGATCTCCTGCCTGTCGGATTGCGCGGCCTGATGTTAACCGGCATGCTCGCCGCTCTGGCTTCCACCGTCGACACGCACTTAAATTGGGGCGCCTCCTATTGGACGAATGATCTTTACAAACGGTTTGTGATGCAAAAGTTGTTCCAAAGAGATCCGCATCAGCGTGAGCTGGTTTGGATCGCCCGCTTATCCAATCTCGGCATTCTTGTCATTGCCATGACGATCATGGCCCGCTTGGACTCGATCCAAACCGCCTGGCATTTAAGCTTGCTGTTTGGCAGCGGGTTGGGCGTTGTGCTTATTTTACGTTGGGTCTGGCACCGCATTAACGTCTGGTCGGAAATCACGGCGGGGCTTTCATCATTTATGCTGGCGCCCCTTCTCCTTTATTTTTTTCCCGACACCGATGAAGGCGCGCGGCTTTTGTGGATGGTCAGCGGCTCAACGGCGGCCGTCATGATCGTGACTTTGATCACGCCTCCGGAAAGCAGAGAAACGCTTGTCCGGTTTTATGACCAAGTACGTCCGCCCGGATTTTGGAAAAAAGTGGCCGTGTGGGCGGAAGATAAACCCGGCCGCTCCGAAAAACTGCTCAGAAGATCGCTCGCCGCGACGGTTCTGGCATCTCTGACTGTATTCGGCTGGGTGATCGGCATCGGTAAATTGATCACCGGATTCGGCCAAGGACAAAATTTATGGTTTGCTTGGGGAATGATTTTCGCCGGATCCGCGGTGATTCCCGTGTGGTGGCGACTTGGTTTTCATGATGATTCGATCGAACTTGCCGGTTCGTTTTCATCGGATAAAATGATATAATTCCGTTTAGATTTTTTAAAAAAAGCCGATAGAAAATCAAACTTATCATAAGGAAGGGGTTCATGGACGCGACACAGGGGCTTGCACTTTTGGGGTTGGGCGGTTCTATTTTAGGGTTGATCTTAACGTTAGCGCTTTCCATCCGGGTGCTCAAAAGCCCGGACGGAAATGAACGGATGGTGGAAATCGCGCAAGCCGTTCGCGAAGGCGCGGGCGCCTATTTGAGGCAGCAATATTTGGGTGTCTCCATTTTTTTTCTGGTTATATTTCTCGTTCTGCTTATTTTATCCCTGAAAGGCTATTTGCTTATTTTCATTCCGATCGCGTTTCTCGTCGGCGGTTTTTTTTCGGCGTTGGCGGGCTATATCGGTATGGCGATCGCAACCCATGCGTCAAGCCGCACGGCGCATGCCGCGATTGAAAGTCTGAACAAAGCCCTCCGAGTGTCATTCTCAGGCGGCGCGGTGATGGGCTTCATTGTCGTCGGACTCGGTCTTCTGTATGTGACGGGGTGGTATTTCATCTTGCGGCACGTTTTTACAATTTGGCCGGAATTTCAAAACCAGGACCATCTCACCCTGCTTTCACAGACCATTCTTCCCTTCGGTATCGGGGCCAGTTCTCAAGCGCTCTTTGCCCGTGTCGGCGGAGGAATTTTTACAAAAGCGGCTGATGTCGGTGCCGATCTTGTCGGAAAAGTTGAAGCGGGCATCCCCGAAGATGATCCGCGCAATCCGGCGGTCATTGCCGACAATGTCGGTGACTGCGTCGGTGATTGCGCCGGCATGGGGGCGGATCTGTTTGAATCCTATGTCGGTTCTCTGATCGCATCGATGGCTTTGGCGGCCACCGCCGGGTTGGGATTTGCCGGTGTTACGTTGCCTTTGGGAATCGCCGGTGCAGGCATATTGGCTTCTTTCATCGGATTTTTCTTCGTCCGCTCCGGGGAACACGCCAAACAATCCGCTTTGCTGGCCGCTTTAAGGCAGGGACTTATCGTCAGCAGCCTTCTGGTGATTGCGTTCTCGTATTATCTTGTGCAATGGGGGCTCGGAAAAGAAAACATGGGGTTTTTCTGGTCTCTTGTTGCGGGGATTTCCGTCGGTGTGTTGGTCAGTTTTGCCACGGAATATTTCACCTCATCCTCTTATAAACCGACGCGCTCAATCGCTGAAAGCGCTTTAACGGGTCCTGCCACCGTGATTATTTCAGGCACGGCGGTCGGTATGATGGCCACTGCGATTCCGGTTATTCTTATCTCCGGCGCCATCATGGTTGCCTTCGTGGCCCCGGGCGGTTTGAATGAATTTGCGCGCGGTCTTTACGGAATCGGGATTGCCAGCGTGGGACTGCTTTCGACGCTCGGCATTACTATGGCCTCGGATGCCTACGGCCCGATTGCGGACAATGCCGGCGGCAATGCTCAAATGGCGGGCCTGGATCCTAAGGTGCGCGAAAGAACGGATGCGCTGGATGCCTTGGGCAACACCACTGCCGCCATCGGCAAAGGCTTCGCGATCGGATCCGCCGCTTTAACGGCGCTTGTTTTGATTGTCGCCTACCGCGACCTGATCATGAAATTGGGAGGCGACATTCAACCTTCCGTGAACAATCCACGCTATATCATCGGACTCTTTATCGGCGGTATGCTGCCTTTCGTTTTTTGCGCGCTTCTTATGAGCTCTGTCGGTCGCGCGGCATCCAAAGTGGTCGTCGAGGTGCGCCGCCAATTCAAAGAAATCAAAGGGCTGCTCGAAGGGACGGCAAAAGCGGATTACGGTCAATGCGTCAAAATCGTAACGCAGGCCGCCCAGCATGAAATGATCGCCGCGGCGTTGCTTGCGCTCGTGGCGCCCGCGCTCGTCGGGTGGTTGCTTGGCATTGAAGCGGAAATCGGCCTCTTATTGGGTTCGCTGGTGACCGGCTTTGTGCTGGCGCTCATGATGGCGGCGGCCGGCGGCGCTTGGGATAACGCCAAAAAGTATATTGAGGAAGGCGCTTACGGCGGCAAGGGTTCCGCCGCTCACAAAGCGGCTGTCGTGGGTGATACGGTGGGAGATCCTTATAAGGATACGGCGGGGCCGTCTCTGAATATTTTGATCAAGCTGATGTCGATGGTCGCAATCGTACTCGCTTCATTTCTGCTCAAAAACGCGCTTTTCTAATTCAAGCGCACGTTCTTCGAATCGCCGCCGGCAAAGCATCCAAAACATCTCCCGCGGTCAGGCTGGCCTGTCCGGTTTTTTTCCCGGCCAAATCTCCGGCCAATCCATGCAAATAAACTCCGAGACAAGCCGCCTCATTTACGGAAAAACACTGTCCCAGCAATGAAGCGATGATCCCGGTCAAAACGTCCCCCATGCCGCCTGAAGCCATGCCGGGATTTCCCGATTTGTTCAAAACAACATTCCCGCTCGGGGAAGCGATGACGGTTCGATATCCTTTAAGCACCACCGTGATACGATGTTTTTTCGCTATCTCTTTAGCGCGCTTTTTACGGTCCGTGTCCTTGTCGGATAATTTTCCTCCGAAGAGGCGGCAAAATTCACCAGGGTGCGGCGTCAAGATGACGTCTCCCCTGCATTTTTTGAGCAACGCCGCATGATTTTTTAAAGCGTTCAGACCGTCCGCATCGATCACCATCGGTATTTTCGCTCCGGAGATCAGCTTTCGAATCAGTTGCTGTGTTTCCCGGTTTTGGGACAGTCCGGGCCCGATGGCTAAAACGGTTTGGGATTTCAGAAACTGGCGGATCGGACGCAAGGCCTTGAATGCGAGCGAACCCTGCTTCGTGGACGGAAAAGGCCGCGTCATAACCTCCGCTTGCCGCCGGGCTACGATTGAATAGATTTTTTGCGGTACACCCAGGGTGATCAACCCCGCCCCCGAACGTAAGGCCCCTTGGCCTGCCAAATGCACCGCGCCGGTGTAACCGACGGAGCCGGCTAAGATAAACACGCGGCCGAAATCCCCTTTATGAGCCGTCGCCTTTCGAGACCATAATTTCTTCCGAGCGTTTTTTGGTATTTTCATCTTTTATAAGGATAACCGATCAGCGGCGCATCAAACGCTTCATATCCTTCACCGCTTGTCTCATGCCGGTCACAACAGCGCGGCTGACAATGGCATGCCCGATATTTAATTCGCTGATTTCCGGTATTTTCACAATCGCTTGAACGTTCTTATAATCGAGACCGTGTCCGGCATGCACTTGAAGCCCCAGCGTCGCGGCGAGGCGTGCGGCCTGTCGGATTCTCAGCAGTTCTTTTTTTCTTTTTGCGCCTTTCGCGTGGGCATACGCTCCCGTATGAATTTCGACGGCCGCGGCTTGAACGTGTGCCGCCGTCAGGATTTGTTTTGGGTCCGGGTCGACAAACAAACTCACCTGAATGTTACGCCGCCTGAACTGTGAAAGCGCTTTTTGAAGGGCCCGCTCAATGGCGCATGCATTCAAACCACCTTCGGTCGTAACTTCTTGCCGACGTTCGGGAACCAAACAGACTTTTTCCGGTCTTTGCCGCAACGCGATCTGCGTCATTTCCGGTACGAAGGCCATCTCTAAATTCAAAGGAACCCGGATGCTTTTTTGAATTGATTTTAAGTCGTGATCCTGGATATGGCGTCGGTCCTCTCGCAAATGAATCGTAATACTGTCGGCTCCGCCATGGATAGCCTCATGCGCGGCAATCATCGGCTGCGGCTCCGTCCCGCCTCGGGCCTGCCGTAACGTCGCCACGTGATCGATATTGACTCCTAGTTTTAACATGAAACAAAATATTTCCGGTGAAACATGGTGAAGGTGTTTATTTTTTCTTTAAGGTAACGCTGACCGTTAACGGCAGTTCGTCCTTTAAACGGACCTCTTCGGGAAGGAATAATTGTACGGGCGCCTCGTGTTGACCCGCATCATAGTCGGATAAATCCAGATATGCCAGCACGTTTTCGGGCAGGAGTTTTTCAAGCTGGCGACGCGATCCCTTGAGGATAAAGGTGATTTTTTCAGGCTGAAGATCCGCCACCAATTTGCGTTGCGGCAGATTCAAAACCTTGACCGGGATGTCATGGAATTCTTTTTCGTCGAACTCTTCCTGGATAGGAACGAACACATCGACTAAGGATTCGCTGAGCGTCTTGATATTGGAAGGAAGTTGAAGCTCGACTGTCCTGCGAAATGAACGGATACGGCCGACCAAATCGATGCGTTCCGTTTTAATAGACTCCAGTTTCTCGAGCTGTCCCTTGGGCCCTTCGACCAGCACAGCGTTGGGGTCCAGTTGGATTTCGTTTTTCTTGACTTGATACCCGAACGCCGGCTCCCCGACAAAATCGGGCTCAATTTTCAGTTTTTGAACGATCAATTCATCGATCGTGACATGCACTATTTCAGGATTAATTTTCATCACACGCACTTGCGGCGTGGGCAGTTTGATCTCGCGTGGTTCAAGGCGGAAGGAATAATCTCCGGCGGTCTTGATGCCGCTTCCGATTTCATGCTCTGCCTGAATCTCTTTCGACGTGATTTCGGGCAGTAAGGCCCGGGGAGCAGATAAAGTGACTTGAACAGCGGCGGTCGATGTGCGGAGAATACTCATTTGTTCACTTTTGATTCTAATGTTGAGCGGAACGGTGCGTGTCACTTCAATGCTCTCTTCCCCCACCGCGTAATACCAAAGTCCCACCGCTAAAATCAAAGCAATGACTTTAAGGCCCCAATCCTTCGTCAAAAAAGCGATCATGCCTGATTTCTTTCCCGGAAAAAACGCCAATTCTTCTCGATGAATTCTTTGAGCGCGCTTTTATTCTGTTCCGGCTTAAACAACCCCATTAAAACGTTCTTCAAGCCCTCATGGTCCAAAGACCTTGTTAATTGTCCTTGGGCGGCTACGGAAATTCCACCTGTTTCTTCCGATACGATGACGCACACCGCATCCGTTTCTTCCGTCAATCCCACGGCAGCGCGATGGCGCGTTCCCAATGCGCGGGATAATTCCATGTTTTGACTCAAAGGGAAAAGAGAACCGCAAGCGGCTACGCGATCCCCCACGATGATTACACCGCCGTCATGGGTGGGCGTATTGGGAGCAAAAAGCGTGATTAACAGTTCCTCGGAGACTTTGGAATCGAGACGAATACCGCTTTCGATGTAATTTTTCAAACCGACATCGCGCTCGATCGCGATTAAGGCGCCCACACGATTGCGTGCAAGATGCTCGCAAGCCTGAACAAGTTCATCCACCGTACCGCCTTTCTTTAAAAATCCTCCGAAAAGTGTATTTTGTCCGATACGGGCCAAGGCGCGGCGCAATTCCGGTTGAAAAATAATCAAAAAAGCGACGATACCGACCGTAAACAGTTTCGTCAAAACCCAATTGATGGTATTCAACTGCAGGACTTTGGCGATATTAAATATGACGGCCAGTATGATCAGGCCCATCAAAACCTGAATAGCGCGTGTGCCTTGAAAGAAACGAATCAGGTAGTAAATCAAAATCCAGATGAAAAATATTTCAAGAAGAGGGCGCCAAATCATGAAAAGAAGATCCATGGCTATTTCCGCCCGAACACGGTGAAGACCAGCGTCAGGATGAGGCTGAGCAGCAGGCAGGTTGTAAAAGGAAAATAAAAAGTGAAGCTGCCTTTCCGGACATAAATATCACCGGGGAATTTTCCGATGCCCGGCACCTTTCCGAAAATGGCGACCAATACACCCAAACCGATTAAAACAATGCCGAAAAAAATGAGGGTCTTTGCAAAATCATTCATAAGGGATCAGTTACTATAACACAATTGAAAACAAAGCCGCAACCGGCTTTGCGTTCAGAAAAGCTCGTTGTGACCGGCGGGAGGGGTTAGGTTGAAATGCTCGTAGGAACGCTTGGTGGCCACCCGGCCTGATGCCGTGCGCTTTAAGAAACCTTTTTGAATCAAATAGGGTTCATAAATTTCTTCGATGGTTTCGGCTTCTTCGCTGACGCCGACCGCAAGGCTGCTGATACCGACCGGCCCCCCTTGGCACTGCTGCAGGATATATTTAAGAATGCGCTTATCCATCGGATCCAGCCCTTCGCGATCCACATCCAGCATTTGAAGCGCTTGGTCAGCCACGGGGCCCGTCACCTTGCCCTCCGCTTTGACTTCGGCGTAATCCCGAACGCGCCTTAAAAGACGGTTCGCGATACGCGGCGTACCCCGCGAACGCCGGGCGATTTCTATCTCACCCGCGGGATCGACGGAGACATTCAGAATCCGGCCGGAACGTCTGACGATTTTAGCGAGATCCTCATCCTCATAGTAATTGAGCCGCTCGACAATCCCGAAACGTGAACGCAAAGGAGCCGTGAGTAACCCGCTGCGCGTTGTGGCTCCGATCAGTGTAAAACGAGGGATGTTGATCTTGACGGAGCGGGCATTCGGTCCCTTATCGATCATGATATCAATACAGAAATCTTCCATGGCGGGATATAAATATTCTTCCACCACATGCGAAATGCGGTGAATTTCGTCGATGAAAAGGATGTCTCCCTCCTCGAGGTTAGTGAGAACGCCGGCCAAATCCCCCGCTCGTTCCAAAACCGGGCCGGACGTCATGCGTATGTTAAAACCCATCTCCTTTGAGACAATATGCGCCAAAGTTGTTTTTCCGAGTCCCGGCGGGCCGAAGAACAGGCAATGATCAAGGGGTTCTTTGCGTCGGCGCGCGGCTTCGATGAAAATGCTCAGGTTTTCCTTGAGTTTTTTCTGCCCGACAAATTCGGCGAGCGTGGACGGTCTCAACGTCGCTTCAAAAGATTCTTCTTCGGGGCCCTGCGTTTGACTTAAAAGCCGCTCTTCGGTCATGATGACTCTGTATCCTCAGCGTTTTTTCTTACGGACAAAAAAATCGGCATGATCGATTTCGATCATCGCCTCGGGATCGTCTTCCAATGTCTTGATGAAAGCGTCAAGCGATTTCCGGTCTGCGTCCGGTATATCCGTAAAACGCACGGCGACGGAATAAGTCGTTCCATGCCGTGATGTGCGCTCGGTCCGGATAATGCGCGCCTTGGCCTCAACCGTGCGCCCCAGCGGCGGAACCAATATTTTTAAATTCAGATTGGCCCAGACAGGCAGCTCTTCTTGTGCGACGAATTGCAAACCGCCGGCCCCGATGTCTTTGACGTTGGTAATTTTGGTTTCCCCGTCCTTCTTAATCTGATATTTGATGAGATAATCCGCATCAATACGCTGATGATCCCGCGTGTTGGGTGTTCTGTATTTTCTTGCCATCGTTTTTACCTCAAATACGTTTCAAACATGCCTCAGCGACGCGCGAATCAAATCTTCCACAGAAATTTTTTCGGCTCCGTTCCCTTTGAGCGCTTTTTGAATCGCTGTTTTGGCATTTTGTTTTCGGTATCCCAGAGAAACCAAGGCCTGCATGCAATCCTCGATCAAAACTCTTTGTTCTTCCGAATGTGAGGATATTTCAGCCCCTTGACGCTGGCTGTCTAAAACC
>JBFHCO010000059.1:0-10391 GCA_041585205.1 Candidatus Omnitrophota bacterium
ACCAAATCTTTACGACCGCCCCCCGTGGCGCCCAACAAAGACTCAAGCTGTTTCAGCATATCCCGTAAATCAAGTTCCGATTTTTTAAGATCATGGCTCATTCCCAAAAGGCAGTGAACTTTTTCGTCCGCATCCACCGCCAAGAGATAGACCAACTTCTTCTCATGGGATTGCAACGCATCCGAAACGTTGCGCAACTGTTGAATCGGAATACCCTTTTCCTGAAATGCGATAAAAGTAAAATCTCCCGCCGGAAGGGCACCCGCCATTAACTGCTTGGGATCCACTGACTGGACAAGCCCTTTTTCTTTCTCTTTTTCAAGCCGCTTAACCGCGTCTTGCAGCTTCGTGACTCTCTCGACCAGCTGAGAAGGCGTCGTCTTTAAGCTCTGCGCGATGCCGGCAACCTGGCCGCGCAGCTGACGAGTATACTCCAAAGCACCCTCGCCTGTTAAGGCCTCAATCCGGCGCGTGCCGCTGGCAATGGAGGTGTCGGATACGATGACAAAACTGCCGATTTGACCCGTCCAGTCGCAATGCGTCCCGCCGCAAAATTCCTTGCTGTAACCGGGCACGCTCACGACGCGGACTTTCTTGCCGTACTTTTCGCCGAAGAAAGCGATGGCGCCTTCCTTTTTGGCTTGATCGGTTTCCTTTTCCTCTTTCGTGACTTGCGTGTTTTTCAAAATCTCACGGTTGACGTCGTCTTCGATTTGTCGGACTTGATCCTGCGTCAACGGATTGGGAAAGGAATAATCAAAACGCAATTTATCGGGACTCACGAGCGATCCCAGCTGCCGTACCTGCTTGCCGAGAATATGGCGCAAGGCGGCGTGCAATAAATGCGTCGCCGTGTGATTGCGCATGGTGCGGTCTCGCCGGTTTTTATCGACATGCAATTCATAACTTTTTCCGGTTTGAATTTTTCCCTTTTCCACCGTGATATAGTGGAGATAAACCTGATCTCTTTTTTGCGTATCCAACACGCGCGCCTTCAGTCCGTCGCCTTCCAGGGTCCCTTGATCGCCAACTTGGCCGCCGCTTTCGGCATAAAAGGGCGTCTGATCGAAAACGACAATCCCCTTTTCTTTTTCAATTTCACTCAACAGCACCTTCCCTTTCGCGCTGAAATTATGATAACCCACGAATTGCGTCGGTGTGAGCTGCGCCAGCTTCCGTTCAAGCTCGGTGCTCACAAAAATCGCGCTTTCAATTTGACTGGCCTGCTTGGCGCGCTTGCGCTGCTCTTCCATCAGCCGGTCAAACCCCTTCTGATCGATATCCAGACCTTTTTCCGCGGCGATGGCGCGCGTCAATTCGTCCGGAAAACCGTATGTGTCATACAATTCGAATACCGCTTCACCGGGCAGCGTCTTCTGTTTTGAAAATTGTTTGAGCTTTTGCTCAAGGATCGCAAGGCCCGTTTCGAGCGTGTCCAAAAACCTTTTTTCTTCACCTTCCAGCGTCGTCGCGATGCTGTGGCGCGCCTCTTCAAGCTCCGGATAGGCGGCATGCATCACTTTGCAAACATCCGGCACGACTTGAAAAAGAAAGGCCGCTTTTACCTTTTTGCCCGGCATCAGCTGATGCGCATGCCACAAAGACCGGCGGATCAATTTGCGAATGACATAGCCTCTGCCTTCATTGGAAGGGATGACACCGTCGGCCATGGCAAAAACCACGGCACGCACATGATCGGCGATCGAATAAAAGTGCTGGCTGTTGCCATGAGATAATTTAACTCCCAGCGCTTTAGCGATCGCGCTCAAAACGGGCTGAAAAAGGTCGATTTCAAAGTTGGATTTCTTGCCCTGCAGAACGCAGGCAAGGCGCTCAAGACCCATGCCGGTATCGATATTTTTATTGGCCAACGGCACCAGCTTACCGCCCTCCTGCCGGTCGTATTGCGTAAAGACCAGATTCCATATCTCGGCAAAACGCGTCGAATCGCTTTCAATATCGCCGGGCTTGTTCGGATCTTCGCTTTGATCATAATAAATTTCAGAGCACGGGCCGCAGGGACCGTTCGGTCCGAGCTTCGGCGCGTCGGCCGGCCAGAAATTGGAATCATCCCCGAGCCGCGAAATCCATTCCTCGCGCACCTTGATTTCATCCCGCCAAATCGCATACGCCTCCTCATCCGAGGTATGCACACTGACGCGTAACTTTTCCTTCGGAATTTTAAGAACTTGGGTGAGATATTCCCAAGCCCACTGAATCGCTTCGCGCTTGAAATAGTCCCCGAATGAAAAATTGCCGAGCATTTCAAAGAAAGAATGATGATACGGTGTCTTGCCGACATTATCGAGATCGCCCGTGCGCAGGCACTTTTGAGAACTCGAGGCCCGGCGCATGTCTTTTTTTATGCCGAGAAAATATTCTTTGAATTGATTCATGCCGGCCCCCGTAAATAACAGGGTAGGGTCATTTTGAGGCACGAGCGAATCACTCGGGACAACCGTGTGCCCTTTTTTCTCAAAAAATTCCAGATAAGATTTTCGTATTTGATCCGTTTTCACTTTTCTCTTGTTCAATCCTGCGTTGAATCCGTCTTTTCCAATTGACTGATGCAATCCCGCGCGGTTGTGAAGTCAAAACCGCGGCGGCAGAGAAAGTCATATACCTTTTTCTTGCGCTTGTCACGGTCCAGCGCGCCGAAACGCCGCCATTTGTCCTCGGCAAGCTCAAAGGCGCGTTGACGTTCCGATTCCTCCGTGATCTCTGAAAGCAATTCCTCACGCATGGGACCCGCAACCCCGCGCCGCTTCAGTTCGAATTCAATCCGCTTTCGCCCGGAAGGCTTTCCCGCTTGATAACGGCTGATCAGATTGGCGGCGTAAGCGCGATCATTTAAGATGTTTTGAGACTCCAGCCGGTCCAAAACCTCCGTCACAAGTTCCGCGGGGTATCCTTTTTGGCTCAGTTTCTTTTCAAGATCCTTGCGACTTTTGGGAGTCGCGGCCAGCATTCTTAGGGCCGTCAACCACGCTTGCTTTTTTTGTTCCGTTTGATCCATAGATAAAAAAAGAGAGCGGCAACCTGATACGGCATTACCGCCCTCTTTTTAAAAGAGGATTAGTGAGATCCCGCTGTCGCGACCGGAGCTTCGAGAGCCTTCTCGCGCACCTTGCCCTCGATTTCCTTTAGAAGTTTCGGATTCTCCTTCAGGAAAAGCCGGGCTGCATCGCGCCCTTGACCGATCTTTTCGTTATTGTAGCTCAGCCAAGATCCCGTTTTTTCGATCACCTGACTGTTAAGCGCCAAATCGATAATGCTCGAAGAACGGGAAATCCCTTCATCAAAAAGAATGTCGAATTCCGCCACTTTAAACGGGGCCGCGACTTTATTTTTCACCATTTTGACGCGGACACGGTTTCCGATGACCTCTTCCCCCCGCTTAAGACTCGCAATGCGGCGTATATCCAGTCGCATGGAGGCGTAAAATTTTAAGGCCTTTCCGCCCGGGGTCGTCTCCGGATTGCCGAACATCACGCCGATTTTATCGCGAATCTGATTGATGAAAATCAGGCATGTCCTCGAACGGCTGATGATGCCGGTCAGTTTCCTGAGCGCCTGCGACATCAAACGCGCCTGAAGACCCATGTGAGAATCCCCCATTTCGCCTTCGATTTCGGCGCGCGGCACAAGGGCCGCCACGGAATCCACCACGATCAAGTCCACCGCGTTGGAGCGGACCAGCATCTCCGCGATTTGAAGAGCCTGTTCCCCGGAATCCGGCTGAGAGATCAAAAGATCATCCAGGCGGACACCGATTTTTTGGGCATAAGCCGGATCCACGGCATGTTCGGCATCGATAAATGCCGCCACACCGCCTTGTTCCTGAACCTGGGCAATGATACTGAGCGCGATCGTCGTTTTACCGCTTGACTCAGGCCCGAATATTTCCACGATTCGGCCGCGAGGCACACCGCCGACACCGGTCGCTAAATCCAAGCTTAACGCTCCGGTCGGTATCACGCGCACCGCATCGTGATGATCTTCCCCGAGCTTCATGATGGAGCCTTTGCCGAACTGCTTTTCAATTTGAAGCAAGGTCAGTTCTAAGGCCTTTTCCTTCTCGGAAGCGGCTTTTTTCGTGTCGGTTTGTGTTTTTTCGGTTTTCTTCTCTCTGGCCATCGCGATTCACCTCAAAGGTTGATATTTAGGCAGGAATAGACGGTTATTTTACTGGCTCCCAGAAACGGTGTAAAGCCTTTATTGGCTTAGGGAAAACCCGTGTTTTAAACCGCTATTTCAGCTTCGCTGCGGATTTTTTCTGACACTTTCGACACGCGTTCAAGCCCTTTGCGCAATTCCGGCAAATGATCCAAGGCGACAGAAATGCCTTTCTTGGTCGGATAAAATGACTCCTGGTCCTCGGGCTTAAACCAAACTCTTAAGTCCATATAATAGCGGGACTTATATTTGCTGACGGAGATTTGGATTTCCTCATTTTGACCACGTTCGAAGGAATAGACGAGACGGGATTCTTTTTCTTTCACGATGCTTCCTCGCTTTGATTTTAGGAGGAAACAAAACCGGAAGGTTCGACGAAACGTAGCCTATCAGAAATATTCTTTTATTGCAACATATATTTTATTATTCTATATATTCTTTTTTTCTTCTCCGCGCAGGATGCGGACAATGTTCGTCCGATGCGTCCAAAAAATGAATCCGGCCAAGACGGCGCTGATGCCTATCAGCCATCTGAAATCGGGGTGATCACTGTAAAGGAGGAAGACAATAACCGGAAATGCGCTGACGGCCACAAGCGATGCAACGGAGACGGTGCGCGAAAGGAAAAAAACCAGAATCCAAACTCCGAACGCGAGCAAGGCGGGCAAAAAAGCGATCGCGAGAAAAGCGCCGAGCGATGTAGCCACGCCCTTGCCCCCTTTAAACCGCAGCCAAACCGGAAAACTGTGCCCCGCGATCACCGCGATGCCCAGCGCCAACACATAGGGAAAGGTCCATGACGCTCCCCCGGCCCAGAATGGCAGCATCACAGCCACGAATCCCTTCACGACATCCAGAAGAAAGACAATGACTCCCCAACGCTTGCCCGCGATTCGGCCGACATTCGTGGCCCCGATATTTTTACTGCCCTGACTGCGGGGGTCCACCCCTTTGACTGTCTTGCAAATGATTAATCCGAAGGGAATGGATCCGAGAAGGTACGCGATGGCAAGAAATAAAATATTCATTTCGGTACCTGCAGGAACTTTAAGTCTCTGACAACATACACCAATCCGGAAATGATTGTCAGCACAGCCGTCGAATACCACAACCAAGGTGCCACGGCCCCCCATTGCAGCAAGACGGCGAACAAGGTCGCCATCTGAAGCGCCGTCGTGGCTTTTCCAAGCAAGTTCGGTCGTACCCGAATCTTCCCGGACATCATAAAAACAATGATCAGCCCGATGACAATCACAAGATCCCGAAAAACAATCGTAATGGTCACCCAAAGCGGCGGGCGAAACGCAAGTTCCTCGACGAAAAGCAGTCCCAGAAATCCGCTTAACAGCAGCAATTTATCCGCCAAGGGATCCAAAAAGCGGCCGAATTCGGTATGACTTTCGGAAATGCGGGCCAAAAATCCGTCCAAGGCATCCGACAGACACCCGATGGTGAATAGTCCGAGCGCCAAATACCTGTAATATTCTTTTCCCGAATCGTAATAAATCAAACAGGTGAAGAAAAACGGGGTGATGAGAATTCGAAAAAGGGATATGAGATTGGGCAGGGTCACGCAGTTACGGTATCTTCTTCAACCGCCGCCGTCGAGTCGGACGCAGCTTCATCCGCCGCATCCTTTTCATCCTGACCGACTTTCACGGAAACGATCTTTGAGACGCCCGCTTCTTCCATTGTAACTCCGTAAAGCGAGTCTCCCATACTGATCGTCTTACGGTTATGAGTTACGATGATAAACTGCGATAAGGACAAAAAGGTTTGGAGCACCGACAAAAAGCGGTCGATGTTTGCTTCATCGAGCGGCGCATCCACCTCGTCCAAGACGCAATAAGGCGAAGGCTTGATTTTAAAAAGCGCGAAAAGAAGCGCGATCGCCGTCATGGCCTTTTCCCCGCCTGAAAGCAGGCTGATATGCTGGAGACGTTTACCGGGAGGCCGTACCACGATATCGACGCCGGATTCAAGCGGATGCTGCTCATCCAGGAGTATTAATTTGGCTTCACCGCCCTGGAAAAGGATTTGATAATATTCCCTGAAAGTCTGCTGCACCTTCTGAAAGGTTTCCTCAAAGAGACTTTTGGTGGTCCGGTTGATTTTACGGATTGCTTCCAGCAGCTCTTCCCGCGCGCGCTCCATATCGGTCTTTTGGCCGATTAAAAAGTCGTAGCGTTTTTTCAATTCATCATACTCATCTATGGCGAGGAGGTTGACCGTTCCGATTTGCTTCACCCTTTCCTGCAACTTCTCGATTTGCGCGATGACATCCTCCATCGCCTGTCCCTGTATTTGATAATCCGCGCGCTGCAGCTCGGATAAGCGGATTTGATAAGTCTGCTCGAGACGGTCTGCCACGGATTTTTCCTGATAGTTAAGATCCATGAGCTTCATATCCGCTTGATGCAGATGACCGCTTAACTCCTGCTTTTTTTGCTGAAGCTCCTGAATCCCTTCCTGGTATGCGGCAAGCTCCGATTCGGCCTTTTCGCGCTGTTGCTTGATCAGCTCCAAAGCGACCTCGGCATCGCGCATCTGTCTTTCAAGGTCTTCCAAATCGGTTTGAATCCGCGCATCTTCCTCGATCAGCCGGGCGCTCGTTTCTTCCATACGCTGCCATTCCTGCTTCAGTTGATCTATGCGCTGCCGGTCATGCTGCACCTTTTCTTTCCGGACATTCACCGCTTCTTGAATAAGCCGGTTTCTTTCTTCCAAGTGATCCAAACGCGCACGTTTCTCAGCCGCGCTCTTCATGGCGGCATGGCGTTCACCCTCTTCGTGTTCCGATTGCCGAATCAAACTGTTTTGCTTTTCGCTGATCACCCGCTCCTTTTCGCCGATACGGATTAATTCTTGCTCCAGTTCCTGCCGCTTGTGTGTGGATGATTGCTGCTCGCGGCTCAGCTCATCTTGTTCCTGAACCAAGATCCGCTCTTCTGTTTCGACGGAAGCGAGCCGGTCTTCGGCGTGTTGCAATTTGGATTCCGCGGCTTCCCGCTCCACCCGAATCTGATAATACTGGTTTTGAACTTCGCTGAATCGGATACCCGCCTGCTCCGCTCCCTGTTTATGCGCTTGCTCATCAGAGCGTGCTTGCGCCAGTCTGCCGCGTAGAGATTCCAATGCGGTCTTGATGGTTTCAATTTCGCCGCGGCGGGGAAATACGCTCTGCTCGACGTTTTGACCGCGTTGCAGACGGATGCGGCCGAGCGGACCGAGACAAACGCCGTCCCGGCTCACAAAACCGGCGGTTTGCGCCACGGGCCATAGCTCCCGGATTTCAGAACCCGTCAGTTTTTCCACGACATAGATGTTCCGGACCATGCTGCCGGCCGCACTTTCATATCCCGGTTGAATTTCAACCACGTCCTGCAAAGCGTGCTGAATCAAGGAATGTTGCAATCGGCCGTCGGGTTGCGCGAGGGATGTATCCTTTAAAATTACCGCAAGAGACGCATGCGGTTCCTGTTCAAGCCGCTCCAAGATGTGATCCAGGCCGTCCAGATGATTCACAATCCACGCCTGGGCCCAGGCTCCGAGCGCAGCCTCAAGCGCCCATTCATAACCAGGCTTAGCGGAAATGACATTTTGAAGCTTTTCGATCAACCCCCGCTCAACTTCATGGAATTCAGTAAGCCAACGCGAAGCGCTCTGATCCGCTTCCCGATCCAGGTTTTGCAGCATCGCGAGCCGTACTTCGAGTTCGTGCAGTTCACGCTCCTCGATGTGACAAGCGTCTTCGCTTTGATCAGAACGCGTTTGCAACTCCTTGAGCGCTTGCTGCGTTTGATGGCGCGAGGCATCCAGCTCCGATTCTTTGGCCTCCAAGTCCCGCACCCGGGATTCCAGTTGCTGCTTCTGGGAAATCCAGTTTTGCTTTTCACTTTGTATACGGGCCAAGGTGGCTTGAATTTTTTCTTTCTGATTCTCGCTGGTTTCGAGAAACGCGCTTAACCGATGGTATTCGTTTTTGACGCGCGTTAATTCCGCGGCAACCTCAAACGCATCCGCTTTACTTTGATCCATCAGGGATTTAATCCGCGTCAGCTGTTCCTCGCGCTCCTGAAGCACCGCTTCAGCCGCGGTCAGCTCGCCGCGCATTTTTGAATTTTCAGATTCGAAGGACTGAAGTTCCTGCTGCTTTTCGGCGATTTCGGCATCGCCTTTTTCGAGTTGCTCGCGCAATTGCGATTCTTCGTTTTGTATCTCCCCGCGCCGCGTGGCTATCTCAACGCGCTTTTCCTGATGAAAACGCAATTGCTGCTCCTGCTGCTCCTTGCGCGACCGGACCGCGTATCGCTTTGACTCCTCCGCGGAATACCTCGTTTGAATCTCGCGCAGTGCCCGCTCCCTTTCATCCTTGCCGCTTTGCTTGGACCGGATTTCATCATCCAGCCGGGCTTCTTCGGAATGATGGCTGCCGCGTTCGCTTTCAATTTTGGATTTTTCATCCTGAATCTGGCTCTGGTCAAAGAAGGCTTTACAGATCTCAAGCCGCTTCAATTCCTCAAACTGCTCTTTGTATTTTTGCGCGCGCTTGGCCTGCCGTTCGGCATATTGAATGTTCTTCTCCACCTCGTGGACAATGTCATTCAAACGCAACAAATTTTCTTCCGTGCGCTCGAGCTTGCGTATAGCCTCATCTTTTTTGACTTTGAATTTGGAAATGCCGGCCGCTTCTTCGATCAAAAAACGGCGCTCATCCGGATCGGCTCGAAGAATGTAATCGATACGCCCTTGCTCGATCATCGAATAAGAATTGGAGCCGATACCTGTATCCAGAATCAGGTCTTGGATGTCCTTCAGGCGGCAGAGAGTCTTGTTGATAAGGTATTCGCTTTCCCCGGAGCGATAGAGGCGGCGTGTCAGCGTCACTTCATTGTAATCGATCGGAAGTCCGCGGTCGGAATTGTCGATGGTGAGGGATACCTCCGCCATGGAAAGGGGCTTACGGAAATCCGTGCCGTTGAAGATCACATCCTCCATCTTGTTGCCGCGCAGCAGCTTGGTACTGCGCTCCCCGAGCACCCACCGGATGGAATCAGATATGTTGCTTTTGCCGCAACCGTTCGGACCGACAACGCACGTCACACCTTCGTCAAAATAGACATCTGTTTTGTCGGCGAAGGATTTAAAACCGATCAATTGCAGCTTTTTAAGACGCATGACGGACTCCGGTTATTCCGAAAGCGGGTCGTGGCAGAGGTTGAATGTAAGCGGATATAGGTATCATGCGCGATAAGATGGCCATCCTGGTAATTCTATTTTCGACAAAAGAGAAAACGATCTTGAGGGATAAACGACCTATCCGGCCGCTTGGATTAGAATGATTAGTCTTGGAATGCCTTAAAGGCCACACACGCATTATGTCCGCCGAAACCGAGAGAATTTGACAGCGCTACTTTCACCTTCATTTTTTGTGCCTCGTTGGGGGTATAATCCAGGTCACATTCCGGATCCGGGTTCTTATAATTGATGGTCGGAGGAATAATCCCATCCCGGATGGCCAACACGCATGCGATCGCTTCGACGCCGCCGGCTGCCCCCAAGAGGTGTCCTGTCATGGACTTGGTGGAACTGATCTTCACTTTCTTGGCAACATCCTGACCCATTGCTTTCTTAATGGCCAGGGTTTCCGTTTTATCATTCAAAGGCGTTGAGGTTCCGTGCGCGTTGATATAGTCCACATCCTCGGGAACCAGATCCGCATCTTTCATGGCGCCCATCATGCAACGTGCAGCGCCTTCGCCTGAAGGATCCGGCGCCGTAATATGGCTCGCGTCCGAAGTCATGCCGTATCCCGCCATTTCCGCCAAAATAGTGGCATTCCTTTTTTTGGCATGCGCCAAAGATTCCAGAATAATAATTCCGCAGCCTTCCCCCATCACGAAACCGTTGCGCGTCCGGTCAAACGGGCGGGATGCCGTTTTCGGATCGTCATTATGCGTGCTTAAAGCCTTCATGGCATCAAAACCGCCGAACCCGAGCGGCGTGATACACGACTCGGTTCCGCCTGCGAGCATCACATCGGCCTCACCGCGCTGAATGATTTTAAAGGCATCCCCGATCGCGTTTGAACCCGTCGCGCAGGCAGTGGCAACGCAGTTGTTCGGACCCTTCAATCCCAAACTGATCGAGATTTGGCCGGGAGCCATGTTGACGATGAGCATGGGGATCAGAAACGGAGAGACGCGGCTCGGCCC
>JBFHCO010000060.1:0-10383 GCA_041585205.1 Candidatus Omnitrophota bacterium
ACTTAAAACAAAAATACCACGGGTCTTTATTAAAAAGGGCGCAAGCCGCGCTCGGGTCCGAACAGATTACATCTGTCCGTTTTTATGTGGGACAGATCCGGTGAGACTATGCCGGGTCAATTGATAGGAGAAAAAAGCGTGGCTAAGAAATCCAAAAAAGAAGAGAAGTTCGAAGGTGTTTCCCAAGGGCCCAAGTATGACGCAACCAAAATTCAAGTCCTTGAGGGCGTGGAAGCGGTTCGTAAACGGCCCGCCATGTATATCGGCGACACCACCGCGCGCGGACTGCATCATCTTGTATATGAAGTTGTAGACAACGCCATTGACGAAGCCCTGGCGGGATACGCAAACCGGGTCAATTTGGTGATCAATCATGACGGCAGCGTTTCCGTCACGGACAACGGACGCGGAATCCCGGTCGACATGCACAAGACCCAGAAAAAATCCGCGCTTGAGGTTGTCATGACGACGCTCCACGCCGGCGGTAAATTTGACAATAAGGCATATCGTGTATCCGGCGGTCTCCACGGTGTCGGCGTTTCGGTAACGAACGCCTTGTCAGAATGGTGCGAAGTGGAAGTGCGCCGCGACGGAGGCATTCATCATCAGTCTTATGAGCGAGGGAAGCCAACCTCAAAAGTCACCGTCAAGGGAAAGACGCGCGAGCGGGGCACAACCGTGACTTTCCTGCCGGACACGCAAATCTTTGAAAAAATCGAATTCAGCTATGACACACTTTGCAACCGATTGCGAGAATTGGCGTTCCTTAATAAAGGCATTCGCATATCCATCCGGGATGAACGGACCAAAAAAGACGCCAAGGAACATGAGTTTTTTTATAAAGGCGGGATTGCGGAGTTCATCCAATATATCAACCGCAACAAAATACCGCTCCACAAAAAAATATTTTATGTGGAAAAAACCAAAGACCACGTGGATGTTGAATGCGCGCTTCAGTATAACGACAGCTATAGCGAAGAAGCGTTTTCGTTCGCCAATAATATAAATACGATCGAAGGCGGCACCCATCTTAGTGGATTCAAGACCGCGTTAACGAGAGCCACGAATCAGTATGCGAAAAATAAAGGTCTCTTAAAAGGGGTTGAGGGCGCTTTGTCGGGCACGGATCTGACCGAGGGCTTGGCGTCAGTGATCAGCGTGAAGGTTCCGCAACCTCAATTTGAAGGACAAACAAAAACAAAGCTTGGCAACGGCGAGGTAGAGGGAATTGTTTATTCGGTCATTTATGAAGGATTGAATAGTTTTTTCGAAGAAAATCCGCCGGTTGCCAACAAGATTGTGGAAAAGGCTATTCTGGCATTGCGGGCGCGCGAAGCGGCGCGGAAAGCGCGCGAATTAACGCGTCGGAAAGGCGCGTTGGATTCAGCGTCTTTGCCCGGAAAACTCGCGGACTGTTCCGACGAAGACCCTAAAAACTGCGAGCTGTATTTGGTTGAGGGAGATTCGGCCGGCGGTTCAGCGAAACAGGGAAGAGATCGTCGCTTTCAGGCCATTCTTCCGCTGCGCGGAAAAATTATCAATGTAGAAAAAGCCCGTATCGACAAAGTCTTGTCCAACGAAGAAATTCGCACCATCATCACGGCGGTCGGGGCGGGCATCGAAAACGAGTTCAATCTTGAAAAGCTGAGATATCACAAAGTGATTCTTATGTGCGACGCTGATGTCGACGGAAGCCATATCCGCACGCTGCTTCTCACTTTCTTTTACCGGCAAATGCGTAAACTCATCGAAAACGGCCATGTCTATATTGCCCAGCCCCCTCTTTATAAGATCAAGCGCGGCAAGCGGGAGGAATATGTTCAGACCGAAGATCAGATGAACAACATCTTATTGGAGATGGGAATCGAAGGCGCCAAATTGAAAAAAACAAAACTAAAGGTCGCCTTTGAGGGGAAAGAGCTGAGAGAAATTCTCGAATTAACTCAAGCGATGACGGATCTCGAGGCTTCCTTGTTGCGCAAAGGAATTCATCTGGATCGTTACCTCAAAGCGCATGACAAGAAAAAAGGGTTTGCGGACCATTTCGTGCGCGTGCACGAAGACGGCTCCGAAAAATTTCTTTACGGCGAAGAAGAGATCGAAGATTTTAAGGAACAATTTGAGCCGAAAAAAAGCAAGGCCAAAAAGAAAGACGAAGAAGCGGAAGAGCCTCCCACCAACGGAACGGTGGCACCGTATGAGTGGGTCGAAATTTATGAAGCCAAGGAATTCGCAAAAATCGAAAAAAGACTCGGCAAGTTAGGCTTGGAGTTGACGGACCATCTTGAAAGCGAGACCGAGGCCTTTGAACTCACGTGTGGAAAGGAAAAACACAGCGTTCGCTCGCTTGCCGATGCGCTGGACCGGGTCAAAGGGAGCGTCAAAGACAATTTGAGCATCCAACGTTATAAGGGTCTTGGAGAAATGAATCCGGGCCAGTTGTGGAACACCACCATGGACCCGGGCACGCGGACGGTTTTAAAGGTTACCTTGGAAGATGCGGTTCAAGCGGATGAAATTTTTACGGTTTTAATGGGCGACCAGGTTGAAAAAAGACGCCTTTTTATCGAGCGGAATGCGCGGACCGTGCGCAACTTGGATATTTAATAAAAATAAGGAATTGAAATCATGGTTGATGATAAAAATTTATATGCATTAAACGAAAAAATTGTTCCGGTACCGATCGAAGATGAAATGCGGAAGTCGTATATCGACTACGCCATGTCGGTAATCGTTGGGCGTGCTCTGCCGGACGTCCGGGACGGACTTAAGCCGGTTCATCGCCGCATTCTCTATGCGATGAATGATCTTGGTTTGGCGCATAACAAGCCTTATAAAAAATCAGCGCGTATCGTCGGAGAAGTGCTCGGAAAATACCACCCCCATGGCGATATGGCGGTTTACGATTCGCTCGTGCGCATGGTGCAAAGCTTCTCGCTGCGCTATCCCTTGGTTGATGGGCAGGGCAACTTTGGTTCAATCGACGGCGACAGCGCGGCGGCCATGCGGTACACCGAAGCGCGCCTCGGCGCCGTAAGCAACGAACTGCTTTCAGACATCGAAAAGCAAACCGTAGATTTCATGGCTAATTTTGACGAGTCCCTGGAAGAACCGATGGTGCTGCCGTCCCGCTTGCCGAATCTTTTAGTGAACGGCTCAAGCGGAATCGCGGTCGGAATGGCGACGAACGTTCCGCCGCATAATCTGAAAGAGATCGTCGAAGGCATTGTCGCCACGATCGACGACCCCGCCGTGACAATCAAGGATCTCAGCAAAGTCATCAAGGGCCCGGATTTTCCTACGGGTGGTTTGATCCTCGGACGCGATGGCATCCGCAGTTATTTTGAAACCGGCAGAGGCCGCATTGTTATGCGCGCCAAGGCAGCCATCGAAACGAGTAAGGGCAAGAAAGACGCTATTATTATTACGGAGATTCCCTATCAAGTAAACAAATCCAACCTGATTCAATCGATCGCCGATCTTACGGAAAACAAAAAAGTCGAAGGCATTTATGACATCCGTGACGAATCGGACCGGGACGGAATGCGGGTTGTGATTGAACTGAAAAAAGACGCCATTCCCCAAGTTGTGCTGAATCAGCTTTATAAGCACACCCAGATGCAAGAGACCTTCGGCGTCATCACGTTGGCCCTTGTGGACGGCCAACCGCGCGTGCTCAATATCAAGCAGGCCATCGAATATTTCATCGAATTCCGGGCTGATGTGGTGGTTCGAAGAACAAAATTTGAACTCGACCGCGCGGAAAAGCGAGCGCACATCCTGGAAGGTTTAAAAATCGCGATTTCCAACTTAGACAAAGTAATCAAAATTATCCGGGCCTCTAAAAGCCCCGAGGCCGCCAAAGAAGGCCTGCTGACTAATTTTAAGAAGATGACGGAAGTGCAAGCCAAAGCAATCTTGGAGATGCAGCTCCAAAGACTTACGGCGCTCGAGCGGCACAAAATCGACGAAGAATATTTGGAACTCATCAAGAAAATCGAATACTACAAGTCTGTTTTAAAGAGCAGGAAAAAGGTGCTGGATATCGTGAAGGAAGAGTCGCTCGAAGTTGCCAAGAATTACGGCGACGAGCGCCGGACACAAATCGTGGCGGCCGAAAAAGATATTGAAATCGAAGATCTGATCGCCGAAGAAGACGTTCTGATCACAATTTCGCACGCCGGCTACATAAAGCGCATTCCTGTTTCCATGTACCGCCAGCAGCGGCGGGGCGGGACGGGAGTCTCGGGTGCGGGCATGCGAGATGAGGAAGATTTTATCGAACACATGTTTCTTTCATCCACGCATGACACCATCATGTTTTTTACCAACAAGGGGCGGTGCTATTGGCGTAAAGCGTATGAAATTCCACAGGCGTCGCGACAGGCAAAAGGCAAAGCAATCGTCAACCTGCTGGCCTTGGGGCAGGATGAATCCATATCCAGTTTTCTTCAGGTGGGAGAATTTGATGATAAGCGTTTCATCGTGATGGTCACAAAAAACGGCCTTATCAAAAAGACGAACTTAATTCAATATTCCCGTCCGAGAACAACCGGCATACATGCGATTAAATTGCGCGACAAAGACGAATTGGTCGACTGCAAAATCACGGATGGCACCAACGAAATCTTTCTGGCTACGCGGGACGGCAAAGCCATCCGATTCAACGAGAAAAATGTGCGGGATATGGGCCGAACGGCTTCCGGCGTCAGAGCGATCGGGCTTGCCAAAGGAGACCGCGTCATTACCGCGGAAATTGTAAGTCCGAATTCCACGGCCTTAACCGTCACGGAATTCGGTTTCGGCAAAAAAACTAAATTCAAAGAATATCGCGTTCAGTCGCGCGGCGGCAAAGGAATTATTAATGTCAAAGTCGCTCAGCGTAACGGCAAGGTCGTCAATGTGCTGACTGTTGCCGATAACGATGAAATCATACTGGTCACAACCGGCGGCATGATCGTCCGCTGTCCCGCAAACCAAATTCGTACCTCCGGCCGCAACGCTCAAGGCGTTCGCGTCATCCGCTTAAAAGGAAATCAAAAGGTCGCGCGCGTCACCAAGGTTGTGGCTAAAACGGAAGAGGAAGAAGACGCCCAGCTTGAACTCTTGGAAAAAAAGAGCAAGAGGTAGATGTGCTGGACCTTAAGTGGATTCGTGAAAACCCGGATCTCGTCAAGCGGGGGCTGGAAGCAAAGGGCGTTTCTGCAGACTTAAACTCTCTCCTTCGTATCGACGCTGAAAGACGCACCCTCCTCAAACAGTCTGAAGAGCTTAAGGCCAAGCGCAATGCCGCTAATGAAGAAATAGCTCAACTCAAAAAGGGAGGAAAATCCGCCAAGAACGTCATAGAATCCATGAAATCAATATCCCAAAATATTAAAGATATTGATGCAAATGTGGAGCAATTAGACTTTAGAATAGCCGATATTATGTATTCTATCCCAAATATTCCGCATTTAGACGTTCCAATAGCCCCTGGAAATAAGGGGAACAAGGTCGTACGAAGCTGGGGCGACCCTAGAAGACCTAATTTTAAGGCGAAGGACCATTTGGAGTTAGCTACTGAGCTTGGATGGCTTTCCATGGAAAAGGGCAGCAAAATAACGGGATCCGCGTTTCCTGTATATGAGGGAGAAGGCGCACGGCTCGAAAGGGCGCTTGTCAATTTCATGTTAGATTTACACACCAAAAAACACGGGTACCGGGAAATCTGGCCTCCGGCATTGGTAAACCGCAATTCCATGATCGGAACCGGTCAGCTTCCCAAGATGGAAGGGGATATGTATAAATTGAGCGAGGACGATTATTTCTTGGTGCCCACGGCGGAAGTACCGCTGACCAATCTCATGCGGGATGAAGTGATATCAGAAGACGACCTGCCGCTGAAATATACGGCTTACAGCCCTTGCTTTCGGCGTGAAGCCGGATCGTACGGAAAGGACACGAAAGGATTGTCGCGTGTTCATCAATTCGATAAGGTGGAGCTGGTTAAATTCGCGAAACCGGAGTCGTCTTTGGAAGAGCTTGAGAGCCTAGTCTGCGATGCGGAAACGGTGCTGCAGGCCTTGGAACTGCCTTACCGCGTCGTCTTGCTCGGCAGCGGCGATTTGAGTTTTGCCGCCATGAAATGTTATGACCTGGAAGTTTGGGCGCCGGGGGCGGAGCGCTGGTATGAAGTTTCAAGTTGCAGTGTTTTTGGTGATTTTCAAGCAAGGCGCATCAACATTCGATTCAGGCGTAAAGAAACGAAGAAAATGGAATTTGTTCACACGCTTAATGGTTCGGGCGTCGCATTGGCGCGAACCGTACTGTGCCTGCTGGAAAACGGACAGACACCTCAAGGCTCAGTCCAATTTCCGAAAGCTCTCCAGCCTTATTTGAATTAGAAACGGTTGCATTCCGCGGTTTTATCTGCAAAATAGAGGGCTCTTTTTAGGAGGGCCTGCGCGCATCGAACTCATGGAGGAGTGGCAGAGCGGACGAATGCGGCGGTCTTGAAAACCGTTAGACCCTTACGGGTCTCGTAGGTTCGAATCCTACCTCCTCCGAAATCATTGAATGCTTAGACGGATCGGTGGAGAGTTGGCCGAGTGGTCTAAGGCGACGGTTTGCTAAACCGTTGGGGTGCTGAAAGGCGCCCTCGTGCGTTCGAATCGCACACTCTCCGCCACTCTTATATAGGTGGCGAGCCCTCCGCTCTGAACGAGGGGCAGGATTACGCGTTTCGGTCATAACGCAGCAAAGTCTTCGACCGGACAACCGGTACAGCTTTTTAAGTTGGCGAGCGCCCGTAGCTCAATTGGATAGAGCGTCTGACTACGGATCAGAAGGTTAGGGGTTCAACTCCCTTCGGGCGCGATTTTTTCTATGACGACATCATTGCATGATCATTTTATGCTGGAAGCGCTGAAACAAGCGAAGCTTGCGCTTGAAAAAGGTGAAGTGCCGGTCGGGGCGGTGATTGTTGCCGAGAACCGGGTGATAGCTCGGGCGCATAATCAGACGGAAGCGCTGCGCGATCCGACGGCGCATGCCGAAATGATCGCCCTGACACAAGCCTCTGAGGCGCTTTCGGAGGGCAAGCAAGGGCACCGGGGATCACTGGAGGGCGCATCTTTATACGTCACGATGGAACCCTGCCCGATGTGCGCGGGGGCATTGGTGCTGACCAAGTGTAAAAACTTGATTTACGGGACCAGGGATTCAAAAGCGGGAGCCTGTGAAAGCTTATACCGCATCACACAAGATGATCGATTGAATCATCGCCTGAATGTAATCGGAGGAATTCGGGAAGATGAGGCGCGGCTGTTCCTTCAAGAATTTTTCAAAAATCTTCGCAAAGAAAAACGCTAACAAAGAAAACAATTTTTGGAGAGGTCGCATAGCCCGGCCTAGTGCGCTCGCTTGGAAAGCGAGTAGACCTTAATCGGTCTCGAGGGTTCGAATCCCTCCCTCTCCGTACTTTTTCTAAATGACTGCGATTACGATCAATAATCTAGTTAAGTATTACGGCAAATTCAAAGCGCTCGATCGAATTTCATTTGAAGTCCGGCCCGGTGAGTTTTTCGGTTTTTTGGGGCCCAATGGCGCGGGGAAAACCACCACGATCGGAGTCATTACGGGTCTGGCAAACTATCAAGGTGGTGAAGTGCGCGTTTTCGGTCACGATGTGACAGCGGATTACCGCAAGAGCCGCGCCCAGATCGGGTTAGCTCCGCAAGAGTTTAATTTTGACCCCTTTCTTTCCGCGGAACAAATCTTGACCTTCGAAGGCGGATATTTTGGCATTCCAAGAAAAGAGGCAAAGCGCCGTGCGCAGGAACTGCTTGATTTTTTCGATTTGAAATCAAAACGCAACGAAGGGTATAAAAAACTTTCCGGAGGGCAGAAGCGAAGACTTTTAATTGCGCGCGCTTTAATGCATCGGCCGAAGATATTGATTTTGGATGAACCCACGGCAGGCGTGGATCTTGAATTGCGTTATCAGCTGTGGGATTTTTTAAAACAAGTGAACCGCGAAGGAACCACGGTTTTTCTCACCACGCATTATATCGAAGAAGCGGAGCGGTTATGCGAACGGGTGGGCGTGATTCATGAAGGTCAGATCGTGGCCATGGATCCCACTCAGGTTTTGATCCGTAAAATGAGCGGCGACCAAATCGAACTTTCCCTTAAAAAAGAACTGACTTCGATTCCGGACGAAATTCGGGCTGTTCCCATTGTGTTAGAGGGAAAAAAACTTCGTTTTGAAGAAAAAAACAACGCGGTTTCGGAAGTCCTGAAGGCGCTTCACGGTAGAGGATTTGAAATCGAGAAAATCGATGTACGAAGACCCACGCTCGAGGACGCCTTTTTGAAGCTTACCAAAAGGAAAAAAGGGTCATGATCAAGCCCTCGATCGGCTTTCAAACGTTGGTTTGGCGCGAAATTTACCGGTTTTTCACGGTGTTTAAACAAACCATTTTCCCGCCCGTGATTTCAAGCTTCCTTTATATTTTTATCTTCGGCCTGTCTTTGGGGAGGCGCATCCAGGATATTCAGGGGGTTTCTTATTTACAGTTTCTCATCCCGGGGCTGATTATGATGTACATCATCGAAGAGGCTTATTCAAATACCTCCAGCTCGCTTTTCATTTCCCGTTGGGCCAATAATATCGAGGAGCTTTTGGTCACCCCGCTCTCTTATGTCGAAATGGTCTTTGCGATTCTCCTCGGGGGTCTGGCACGCAGCTTTGTCACCGCCGTGGGCGTGTACCTGGTCTCACTTTTTTTTGTACAGACTCAGATCGCCCATTTTGGCGCGACGCTGTTCTTCCTGATTTTTGTCTCGCTAACATTTTCCTCGGTTGGTATGATAATGGCGTTGTTTGCCGAAGAGTTTGAGCACCTCTCAATCGCAACAACCTTTGTGATCACGCCTTTGATATTCTTTGGCGGTGTTTTTCATTCCGTGACGATGATGCCGGATTCGTTGCAGTGGCTGGCGACATTCAACCCGATGTTTTACATGGTAAACGGCATGCGATATGCCATGTTGGGCGTGTCCGATATCTCGATTTGGCGGTCCGCCGGCATTGTGGCCATTCTTTTTTTTACACTGTTTTTTACAACCGTCTATCTTTTTAAAATCGGATTTAAATTGAGGAAATAATTGTGCTGACCGCGTTTCTATATGAAAAAGGAAAACCTCTCAATACGAATGTCTCGCGGGCCGAGATGCTTTCCGCGCTTAAACATAAAGAGGCTTTGCTGTGGGTGGATTTGGACAATCCCACGGAGTTTGAAAGCGAATCGCTGGTCGAAATATTTAATTTCCACCCGCTCGCAATCGAAGACTGCACCTCGGAATACTCGGAACCGAAAGTGGATGACTACGATGAATATCTGTTCATCGTCGCACGGGCGATTTTGATGACCCCCCAAGACCAGTTGTCCACGGTGGAATTGGATGTCTTTCTCGGCAAAAATTATGTTGTGACTTACCACAAAAGCCCCATTCGCAGCATCGACCAAACCCGCGAAGCGATTCAAAAAAAGCCCGATTTGCATATGTCGCAAGGAAGCGACTTATTGTTCCATGCTATTTTGGATCATTTGGTGGACAACTGCATGCCGGTATTAAATCGTTATGACCATAAAATCGACATGCTGGAAGAACAAATTTTTAACAACCCTCCGGATAATTATTTATCCACCGTCATGCAAATTAAAAATGACATATTTCATTTGAGACGGATTTTGGCACCTTTGCGCGACGCGGTTTATTATTTGACGCGCAATGCTTCGGAATTCATCAACACGGAAAAAATTATCTATTATCGCGATATTCATGACCATCTTTGTCGGATTCACGGGATGGCCGAAGGCTATCACGAATCTCTGCAGAGTATTCTGCAGGCCTACTTTTCCTATTCCTCTCACAAGTTAAACGAGGTCGTGAAGCGCATGACGGTTTTGGCAACGCTGACAATGCCGATGGTGATTGTTGCCAGTATTTACGGCATGAATTTCAAGCACATGCCCGAATTAAATTGGCCGTACGGGTATCATTTTTCAATCGCCCTGATGATCGCGATTGCTGTGGTTATGTTAATTTGGATGAAGATCAAGAAATGGATTTAAAGAGCCCGCTTTATGGCCTCGACCAGGATGAAATCCAGCAAATCGTTCGGAATGAAAATGAACCCGCCTACCGAGCTCGGCAACTCCTAGACTGGCTTTATAAAAAGCACATCTTGGCATTTGACGAAGCTGAAAATCTGCCCGCCGGATTCCGTTCCAGACTCTCGGGTAAGTACGCGTTGACTGCGCTCCGTTTTGATGATGACAAGGCATCCTCCAATCACGAATCGACCAAATTTCTCTTTCAAACCCATGATCAACG